>CAYJIC010000006.1:0-40044 GCA_964370155.1 uncultured Oscillospiraceae bacterium | reverse complement strand
AGTTTTTCAATACGAGTGGTGTAGTCCAGCACCATTTTATATATATGCCGAACTAGTTTGTTGCCGCCGTATAAATCTTTGTCAACAATCCCGTTGACGATTGAATATTGAACAAACCCAAGAAGGCCGGGCATATTTACTTCGCAATCTTCGGAAGCAAGGAATGCTTCCAGGTCGCTATTACCCAGCGGAGAATATTTGACGTATATCTCCCCCACTATACCCACTTTCACTTTTGGAACTTTAGTCACCTTTACCTCGGCATAGTCCTTGGCGATAGCGGCAAAGTTGTTTTTCATGTCACGAGTAGACACACCACGTCGTTGTTTAAACTGCGTTATAATATTGTTTTGCCATTTTTCAATCAGTGCATCCACGCTGCCTTTGTTGTTTTCATAAGGTCTAAGCTGGTTTGCCAGCGACATCAGCTGGTCACCATAAAACAAAGCGGCTACGGCTCTGCGAATCAGAGGTATAGTAAATTTAAGACTGGTATCTTTTTCAAGGCCTGAAAAGTTCAGGCTAAGTACAGGCACATTACCAAATCCTGATTTGCGTAAAGCTTTTCGCAATAAATGTATATAGTTAGATGCTCTGCATCCACCACCTGTCTGGGTGATTAATAAAGCCGTGCGCTCTAAGTCGTATTTTCCACTTTTCAGTGCATCGATAAACTGCCCGATAACCAGCAAAGCCGGATAGCAGGTGTCGTTATGTACATATTTTAACCCTTCTTGAGCCACCTCGGGTCCACCGTTTTCAAGTACTACAGTGTTATAGCCATCTAGCTGAAACGCCGCACCTAACATGGCAAAATGAATCGGAGCCATTTGTGGGAACAAGATGGTGTGGGTTTCTTTCATGCCGGCGGTAAATTTTGGATAAGCCTTACTATCGGCTAATACAGGTATTCCGGCGCCTTTTTGAAATTCTTTATACACATCATTCATGCCGAATCACCTGCCTTTTTTGCATCATCTTTTTCGTCTTGTTGCTCCAGCGCAGCCAATAAACTGCGCAAACGGATGTTTACAGCGCCAAGATTTGCAATTTCATCAATCTTGATTTGGGTATACAATTTGCCGCCTTCATGTAAAATATCTCGCACTTCGTCGGTGGTTACAGCATCCAGTCCACATCCAAAACTAACCAATTGCACAAGATTCATGTCTTTGTGCTTGGTTATAGTTTTTGCCGCCGAATACAGACGCGCATGATATGTCCATTGGTTTAGCACTCCCGCCGGAGGTTTCTCGCCGGTATGTGATATGCAGTCTTCACTGATAACAGCTACGCCCAGCCCGGTAATCAGCCTGTCGATACCGTGATTCACTTCATTGTCAACATGATAAGGACGGCCAGCCAGCACAATAATAGGCTTGTCTTGCTTTCGAGCAGCGGCAATAATTTCCTCGCCACGTTTCCTGATAAGCTGTAAATATTCTTCATAAGCTATATATGCGGCATCTGTTGCGTTTGTGATTTCTTTTTGCGATATACCGTCAAAATATTGGCCTAAAATACCGGTCATTTTTTTGGTAAAATCTTTCCGGCGATGTATACCCACATAGTCATAAATAAATGTTTTGCCCGAAAGTTCTTGACAACTTGACTTGATGATTTCAGGATAATATGCCACCACAGGGCAGTTATAGCAGTTGTCGCTTTTACCCTCGTCAATATTGTAGCTCATGCATGGGTAGAATATAGTGTCGATATCATCCCTGTCACATAAAGCACGGATATGACCGTGCACCAGCTTGGCCGGATAGCACACAGTGTCGGACGGAATGGTGGCTTGGCCTGAAAAATAAAGTTTCCTGCTGGAATGAGGACTTTTAATCACTTCAAAACCCAGCTGTGTAAAAAACTTGTGCCAGAACGGATAGGTTTCAAAAAAATTCAAAGCCATAGGTATGCCTATTTTACCACGGGTAGCCACAGCTGAATTTTCTTGCTCGTATGAATCAAGCAGTTCTAACTTATAGTCATAAATATTCATACCGTCGTCTGCCGAGCGTTTGGTAACAGGCCTATCACATCTGTTTCCTGAAATATAACGACGATCACCCGAAAAAGTATTTATCGTCAAGCTACAATTGTTGGTACACAGTTTGCAGTTGGTTGTTTTTACATTATGTGTAAGGTTTTCAACTTCTTCTTTTGTCAAAGCTGTCGATGTTTTGTCTTGCTTTGCCTTGCTTTTACCATAAAGTGCCGCACCGAATGCACCCATCAAGCCTGCAATAGATGGGCGGATTACTTCCATACCCATTTCTATTTCAAAAGCGCGAAGCACGGCATCGTTGTAAAACGTGCCGCCCTGTACCACAACATTTTTACCTAGCTCTTGTGGAGAAGAAGCACGAATAACTTTATATAGCGCGTTCTTAACTACAGATATTGCTAATCCTGCTGAAATATTTTGAAGAGAAGCACCGTCTTTCTGCGCTTGTTTTACTGAAGAGTTCATAAACACAGTGCATCTGCTGCCCAGCTCTACCGGTGCATCGCCAAACAGGCCCATCTTTGCAAACTCACGTACGTCTTGGCCCAGTGCCTCGGAGAATGTTTGTAAAAAGCTACCGCATCCTGAAGAGCATGCCTCGTTCAAAAATATGTCCGATACAGCACCGTCTTCTATCTTGAAGCACTTCATGTCTTGGCCGCCGATATCAATGATGAAATCTACATTTGGCTCGAAAAACTTTGCCGCCAAAAAGTGAGCCATGGTCTCCACCAGGCTGTAATCTGCGTGAAAAGCCGCTTTACATAGTGCCTCGCCGTAACCCGTGGTGGTAACCGACGCAAGTTTCATGTTTGGGCAAGCTTCATACATTTTCAAAAGCGATTCACGAACCAAAGGCACGGGATTGCCGGCGTTTGGTTGGTATGTGGTGTTCAGTAGTTCACCGTCTTCGCTAATAAGCACTGTTTTCACGGTGGTACTGCCGGCGTCGATACCCATGTGGGCACGTCCGGAAAAACCTTCCATCTGACCCACTTGCACTCGTGCTTTTTCATGGCGCTTTAGAAAGTCTGTGTAATCTTGCTTATCTTTAAAAAGCGGTGCCACATGCTCGTAGCTGGCGGTCATTCCTTTTGCCGCGGCCAGGCGATCGCGCAGCAGCGAAATGGTGAAGCTTTCGTCTGAGTATAAAGCAGCACCAATAGAAACAAAGTATAAGCTAGCTTCCGGCAAGCGGCCCTCCACCTTCAAAACACGGTCAAACGCCACACGAAGCTCGCTCAAAAATGTGAGTGGTCCACCAAGATATAACACCTGTCCGTCAATTTTCCTGCCTTGAGCCAAGCCTGCAATAGTCTGGTTTACCACGCTGTATAAAATGGACGCAGACACATCTTCCACACGTGCGCCTTGGTTCAGCAGTGGCTGCACATCTGTTTTAGCAAATACGCCACAACGAGATGCAATGGTATAGATTTTTTCTTGGCCTTTAGCTTTTTCGTTCAGCTCATCCGGCGAAATTTTTAAAAGTGTAGCCATTTGATCAATAAAAGCACCTGTACCGCCGGCACAGCTGCCGTTCATGCGCACTTCCACACCGTTTGATAAAAACAAAATCTTAGCGTCTTCGCCGCCCAGCTCCACAATGACATCCGTGTCGGGGTTCATGCTTCGTGCGGCTATACGTGTAGCAAATACTTCCTGCACAAAAGGCACGTTGCAAGCGTTTGCAAATCCCATTCCGGCACTTCCGGAAACGGCCATGTCAAAAGAAACATCACCGAACTTTTCCTCAAGTGCTACCAACAACTCCAATGCTTTTTCCTCGATATGAGAAAAATGTCGTTCATAACTTTGATATATCAAATCACCCGAATCGTCGAGTACCACACATTTTATGGTGGTTGATCCTATATCCAGCCCAAGCTTCATGCTGAATCATTTCCTTCCTATGAGCATCTATTTACAATAATAAAATCAATATTGTGCATCTATGTTACTTAAACTACAGACAGAAGACATAGTAACATATTTTGAACCAATTGTATAGTGAATAAAAGTATCTACAATGTGAAATTTTATGTAGAGTAAGACATGTGCTTGCTATCAATGTAACCTGTAGGCTATAATTATGAGGATATAGATTAATATTGTTGAAACTTTTCGGAGGAAATAATAGTGCTTAAAAAACGAATTTTTACATACAATACGTGTTTCAGCCTTGGCATAGCAGGGGCAGTGGTCACGCTTGTTCACGGGTTATTGTATTCGGTATGGAATGTGTCGGCACCATGGGCTCAGATGTCCACCTTGGCGCTGATGGGTGGCATGATTTTATTTTTAGGATTGGTTGAAAAAGGCGAAGAAAAAAGAAAGCTGCGTGGAAAACTGTTCCTACTGTTTTTCGTTTTGCTACTTGCAAACCTTAACCTGCCGCCACTAGATTGGTTTTGGTTGGTGGTAACGCCGGGTGTGTTTGCTTTATATCGTCGAAAAGGCGACGTAATATGGATAGCGATATTGCTGATTGGCGAAATAATCAGTGCGGTTGCTCGCACGCTGGCTATTGTAAACTACTTCGAAGAAAACACGTTTCGGGTTTTGGGCGTGGCCCTTATCATCACGTCGGTCACAAGGTTTATGGCTTGCTTTATCCTACTGCGCCGGTCAAAAACATTTCCAAAGTCAGATACTGAAAATGTGAGCCGACTGCAATAAAACTAATTATGAATATTTTGACAAATTAATGTGTGAAAAAACGGAATATATTGTTTATAATTCTCGAATTTGATCTAATGGAGGATTTATGAGGCGAAGAAAAAGCAATACAGGTAAAATTATAACAGCGATATTAATACCTGTGGTAATTGTAGCAGGAATTTTTGGTGGGGCGCTAGCCGCCACGTTGGTGGGCGCAGATGTTTCTATTTTTGACTTTTCATCAGATGATGTATCTTCCCTAGCTTTGGCAGACTCTTCACCTGCTTCTTCATTACCGGCAGTATCGTCAGACCCGGCACAAAGCCAGAGCCAAAGTGACGCATCTACTCAGCCACAAAGTGGGTACACTGCCCTAGCATTGCCCAGCGAGATGAACGCCATGTGGATATCATTCCTTGAATGGCAAAGTGTGGATTTCAGTAGCGAAGATGCTTTCCGTATAGAAGTTGGCACAATGTTTGAAAACTGTAAAAACATGGGTATAAACACTATTATTGCGGCGGTGCGCCCGTTCGGGGATGCTCTTTATTCCAGCACGATTTTTCCATACAGCCACATAATCAGTGGTACGCAAGGCCAAGACCCGGGCTTTGATCCGCTCACAGTGATGGTGGAAGAGGCGCACAATCGTGGCCTTAGGCTGGAAGCGTGGATAAACCCTTATCGTGTTGCACACCCCACAAACGGTCCCGATGTATTGTCGGCGGATAACCCTGCGTCGCTGAATCCCACATGGGTACGGGAAGTTGGCGGTCAGATGTGGTATGATCCGGGCGTTGCGGAAGTAAATGAGTTGATTGTAGACGGCGTCGAAGAAATCATACAAAATTATGAAGTGGATGGAATACACTTCGATGATTACTTTTACCCGGAATCGGCCGATGAAACATTTGATGCAGATACATTCGCAGCTGCGGGTGATGCAAGCCAAGACCTTGCCGCATGGCGCAGAGAAAATATAAACACAATGATGCAAGCTGTGTACACCGCAGTGAAAGCCACAAATCCCAGCGTCAGTTTTGGAGTATCAGTGCAGGGAAACAACGACAACAACTACAACATGATGTATGCCGATGTGAACGAATGGATGAGCAATAATGGGTATACCGACTATGTGATGCCGCAACTGTACTGGGGATTTAACTACCTTACCCAAAGCGGTAGAGACGACTATGCTTTCGCAAATATTTCGGCCGAGTGGGCATCTTATCCACGCCAAGAAAATATATATTTATATGCAGGCCTTGCGGCTTATCGTATCGGAGAACTGCAAAGTGACGGTAGCAGAGCAGGTTTTGGCGACGGCGGTAGCAATGACCAGTCAGAATGGGAATCTGGGAGTAATTTGGCCGATATGGTGACACATTTGAGAACAGTGGAAGGTTTTTCAGGCATGGCATTATTCCGATATGATCATCTATACCAAGAAAATGATAACCTTTCCGCATCAGAAGTAGCGGCACTAAGTGGCGTTTTACAGTAAATATGATTTTATAATTCTTATAAAAATATATAAAGGCTGAGAAACAGGAATGAACTTTCTGCTCTCAGCCTTTGTATATTTGCATTAAAATTATCGCACAAAAAAACAGTGAGTATCCCCACTGTTTTGCAGTAATCACAAATAATTACAAAAATTAAAACTTAATCAATGTCAAATTCCGACTCATCTACTTCGATGTTTTCGGGTTGCATGTTAGCGATAGAGATATCGCCTTTCAGCATTGCGCCCTCATCAATAATAACAGTACCGCTGATAAGGTTGCCTAACAATACAGCATTTTGTTGGAAATGGCCACGCTCTTCTACAGTCAAGTTACCTTTGATTTTACCATTGATATCGATATTGCGAGCAACCACGTCACCTGCAACAACAGAGTTGCCGTCCATGGAAAGCATATTTCCTACAGTAAGGTTACCACGTACGCGGCTGTTTACAATCACAGCGTCTGAAGCCACGATATCACCGATAACTTTACCGTTCAGCTCGACCATGCCGGCTACTTTCAGGTTACCTTTAATTTCGCCGTTCACGCACAATCCACCGCCAACAGACAAATCACCAATAATCACAGTTCCGGTAGCAATCACAGTTACTTCATCAGTGATAATACCTTCGGGGCTTGGCATACCAACATTATTCATCTCGTCTATTTGAGACACCTCCATTGCAGCATAATTATCTTCAACATGCAAATTTTCTTGATAATCTGCCGGAGCCGCCTCGGAAAATTCTACAGTTTCTTCCACAGCAACCTCTGCAAATAAATCAGTTTCTTCATCAAAAGCAACATCAACTTCAGATTGAACAAAAGATGCTAAATCATCAACAGGCATACTATTTTCATCCACCGATGTATTGGTATCACTGTCGCCATTGTTCAAAAGTTCTTTCATTGCTTGTGCAAAATTATCTTTTGCGCTCATATAACCTTCCTCACTTTACTGAAAATTAAACATATCACCATTTTGGTTTAAATACAATTTCATTAAACCCACGTTTTTTTAGAGATCAAATAATATCTAATCGACAAAATCTCCAATATATTCACTATTATATCAAAACATAATTTTAAATGCAATCGTAAAGTATAATAATTTCAATAAAATAACACATATTTTCGGCAAATTATCACCTAAATAAGACACATTAATCGCCGATAATTTTAATAAGTACACGTTTATCACGCTTGCCGTCAAACTCAAAATAAAAAATTTGCTCCCATGTGCCAAAATCCAGACGCCCGTTTGTGATAGCGACCACTGTTTCGCGGCCCATTACAGTGCGTTTCAAATGTGCGTCGGCATTATCCTCATATCCATTGTGCTGATACTGAGAATAGGGCTTTTCCGGGGCAAGCTTTTCCAGCCACACTTCGTAATCATGATGCAAACCGCTTTCATCATCGTTGATAAACACACTTGCGGTGATGTTCATGGCGTTTACAAGAACCATTCCTTCTTTAACACCACTTTCGTTAATAGTGTTCTGAACATCCCTGGTAATGTTCACCAGGCCACGACGTGACTTAAGGTGAAAAGTAAGTTCTTTGCGATAGCTTTTCATCAAAAACACCTCCACAGTAGTTAATAATTGCCTGTTTAGACATATTTTTCAGCATAAAATATAAATTCACAACAAAAAAACAGAACAAGAAAGCGCCAAAAATCATATATTATTGTAGCATGGCGCACAACAAAAAGGTCAGTAAAATTGCTTACTTGTGAGTTTTTACAAAAATAACCAATAAAGGCTTTACATTTTGGAGTAGGAGTGATATAATCCCAGTAGTGTTTTGAATGTACGACCCTGATTCACACATTGTTGTCAATCATGAGTTTGTTTCATGGCGTGGCACGATGTGTTTTTTTGTGCGTGGCAGGAGAAATACAAAAATATTGTGGGAGGTACCATCATGAACAACGGTACTGTTAAATGGTTCAACGAAAGCAAAGGTTATGGATTTATCTCGAATGACGAAGGCGGCGACGATGTATTTGTACATTTCTCCAGCATCATGGTTGACGGATTCAAAACCTTACAAGAAGGTCAACACGTTACTTATGACGTGGAACAAGACCCCAAAAATGCTGAAAAGCTGCGCGCAATTAACGTACAACCCGTTTAATTGAATTGAACCGTAAAAAACGCCTCACCTGTTGGTGAGGTGTTTTTTTATGTTATCAAGAAATATTAAATATGTTAAACTTAGCATTTTTATCTTCAATAGTTATTATTCCATAAGTTGGAAAACCCATGTGTGGCAAGGATATTGAGCCCGGGTTAAATAGGTGGATACCATTTTTATACTCGTAATAAGGTGTATGTGTATGACCAAATAGTGCAATATTAGCCCGAAACTTACGGGCACGCTTCCACAGTGTTTCTACCCCGTTCTTTACAAAGGTTTTATGACCATGGCTGTAAAATATCTTTAAACCACCTAAAACGATTTTTTCTTCCAAAGGAGAAGTGCTTTGAAAGTCGCAATTTCCATTAACGGCATATAGAGCAAGCGAAGGATACATTTGCTCGATAACACTAATATCACGGACACCGTCGCCAAGATAAAAACAGGCATCGGCGGTGGATGCTTCTTTTTCCAAAGCAGATATCATATGGGTTGTTTGGTGGTGCGAATCGGAAAAAACCAGTAATTTCATTTATAAATTCTCCTCTGGCAAGGTTATCTGCATTTGTTTATAGATAATACTTTTAGCAAGTTTTGTCTCTGAAGCGATACGCTTTGCGGCTTCACTGGCGGATAGATGTTCACGTTTTACCAAGGCGTGCGCCATTTGCGCGGCTTCAAGTGGAGTATATACAATATCGGGTAAAGGTTCTGCTCCTGCAATAACAAGAACAAATTCGCCTCGGGGTGCGCTTGTGTGATAATGAACAGAGGCCTCACCTAAAGTGGTGGGCCATATTTCTTCGTGCAGCTTTGTAAGCTCTCTGCACACAGTAAGGGGTCGCTCAGAACCAAAAGCGTCGGCCAACGCGTCCAATGTAGACGACAGCTTATGCGGAGCTTCATATATTACCATGGTGCGTTCTTCGGTAGCCAGCTGTAAAATCCGCTGAGAGCGCAAACGTTTGTTTTGCGTGATAAATCCTTCGAAGACAAAACGGCCGGTGGCTTGCCCTGAGACCGATAAAGCGGCGATAGCGGCACATGCGGCTGGAATAGGAACCACATGTATGCCGGCCTCCAAAGCGTCTCGCACCAAGTATTCTCCGGGATCGGATATAGCGGGTGTGCCGGCATCAGAACACAGAGCACAGCTTTCACCCGAAAGTATACGTCTTAAAATATCCGCACCCTTTGTAGTGGCGTTATGCTTGTTGTAGCTGATAAGTGGCTTTTTTATATCAAGGTGGTTTAATAGCTTTAAAGTAACGCGAGTATCTTCGGCCGCAATAAAATGCACCTCGGAAAGTGTTTGTGACGCACGTAAAGTCAAATCAGATAAATTTCCGATAGGAGTGGCAATCACATATAAAACGCCCGACAAAACAACTCCCCCTAAAATGCAAACTATATCATATAGCCCACACAAATATCACTTCATTACATCGAACATTAAAAACGAATGATATTTTCTCCGTTCAAAATGATGTCCGGTAAAATATCCAGGTGATCACCGCCGTTTTTGCGTGCATCCATAAGAACAAGGCGTGCAGGCTTTTGATGCGAAGAACGAACAAGTTGCATACGTTTAGGAATTAGCCTATGTGAAGTAAGGGTAGCGATAAGTACAGCTAAGTCACCACCGGGAAAACACACACAAAAACGACCCCCGTCTTTTAGAAGCCGAAAAGCCGATGCACACACATCTGAAAGGGTACAGTTAATTTGATGCCTGGCAGTGGCACGAAGCGGATTTGAAGATGCAACACCTTCGCGAAAATACGGAGGATTTGACACTACCATATCAAAAAGAATATCTGTTTTAACGTTACGCAGATCTTCATTAAGAACACGAAAATTTGAAAAAGCATTTTCTTCGCCAGAACGCCGCATGGCCGCTGCTGCATTTTCGTCTAGCTCTACCGCAAGTGTAGCACCCTGTACCCCTTTATCAAGTAGTGAAAAAAGAATGATGCCACAGCCGGCACCTAAATCACATACAGAAAAAGATCGCTGAGGCCTACAAAATTCAGCCAGCAGCATAGCATCAGAGGTAATAGGCCAAGAAGCACCGGTGTACACCACAGTACCGCCGGAAAGAGACTCTCTTTTCAAAGGTAACATGACATCTCTCAACCTTTTTTGTTTAGTAATATCATTTTATCACAAAATAAGGAGTATTATCAATGAAACTAGTGTAAATAATCAACATTATATTATTTACAGTTGTTTAATAGTTTATGAAGGTGAGTTCAAATATATGGCAAATACACAAAAAAACAGCCGACAAAATGTCGACTGTTTGATTGAAAAAATTAGCCTTCAGAAATAGCGTCTACAGGACATGCACCTGCACAACTACCGCAATCAATGCAAGCGCCTGCATCGATAACATATTGACTATCACCGGCTGCAATTGCACTTACGGGACATTCGCCTTCGCAAGAACCACAAGAAATACATTCAGAACTGATTGTGTAAGCCATAGTTATATCTCCTTATTTCTATAATAACAAAACGTACTATAATGTTATTTTATCATAATAAGACAATATTTCAAGAAAATTAGCCGTGGGTAACCTGAAATTTATCGCTATTCCTGCGGAATATTTTTATCAAGCAGGTCAGATAACGCATCAGATTCGTCTTTATCAACTGTGATAGGGGCGCGTTTACCCCCTTTGATATACTTGATTTCATCGCGGTGATAATACTTTTGCAGCATATCAGAAGGTGACTCAAGCTTCACACGTAACTTGCCTGAGATTAAGTTTACATCTGTCACAATACCAGTACCGTCAGGTGTTTTTACTGTGCTACCTTGCATGGGAGTGATTTTGCTGAGATACTCATAGGCAGGTTGCTCGTAAGCTAAACAACACATCAATCTACCACAGCTGCCGGAAATTTTCGCAGGGTTTAAGGACAGGCCCTGTTCTTTTGCCATCTTTATGGAAACAGGGTGAAAGTTCTTTAGAAAACGACTACAGCAGAACGGCTGCCCGCAAATGCCAAGCCCGCCAAGCATCTTACTTTCATCACGTACGCCTATTTGGCGCAGTTCTATTCGTGTGCGGAATATAGCGGCCAAATCCTTCACAAGCTCACGGAAATCTACACGACCGTCGGCAGTAAAATAAAATAATATTTTATTTCGGCTGTATGAGTATTCTACGTCTATAAGCTTCATTGGCAAGTTGTGCTTTTCAATACACTCCTCGGCGGTGGTAAACGCACTTTTTTCGTCTTCACGGTTTTTGTGTAAACGACGTACGTCAATATCGTCGGCAATGCGTAGCACAGGCTTCAGCTCATTGGAAATCACCGCTTCGGGTAGCGAGTATATATCGCCCACAACTTCGCCACACTCAGTACCACGCGAGGTTTCCACCATCACGTATAGGCCATTTTTCAATGAGTGGTTGCAAGGATCAAAGTAATATGTTTTGCCGGTAGGCTTGAAGCGTATGTTAATAACTTTTATAATTTGCATGATATAAAGTTCACTTTCTATTGTTGAGTTCAGAATAAATCAGTAGTAAAAATTGAAAAATAATCCTGATATTTTAATAAAACACATAAAATCATGTGAAATCTGCTAAAATTATGTCCACACATAAAGTGGTGAAAACCAGCTTTGGTGAGGCGTTGGCCAAAAGAGAAACTCGAGCTGTATCACAAAAACGCAAAAGTTGTGCAGCGATATTTGGATGAACAAAAGTAAGGCCGGGTGTATTGTGGAATGAGGCGTTCAGCACAGATAAAAGATGAGAAACAAGCATGTTACGCTTTTTTTTGTCTTCATCGGTTTTGCCTTCGTACAATGAAAAAAGCTGTAATAAAGCATACTCGTCTTTTTTTACGGCTGCCTTTGATATTTGCATGGCATCTTGTAAAACAGCCTGTGCATCGGGACT
The DNA here is from genome assembly GCA_964370155.1 of uncultured Oscillospiraceae bacterium. Lineage (GTDB taxonomy): Bacteria > Bacillota > Clostridia > Oscillospirales > Ruminococcaceae > JAAYCI01. The sequence continues at coordinate 27,805 of CAYJIC010000006.1, read as the reverse complement.
GCGCAAAGTAGAAAGCCCCAAGCCTATGCGTCCGCCATAAACACAAGATAGTAAGTTTGGTAAATCTGCAGGAGTATCACTGGGTGCAGATGACTCTAAAAATCGGCAGCATTCGGAAATGGATACAGGGGCCAAAGTATATACCGTGCACCTGCTTAAAATGGTAGCAGGCAAAGATCCCGGCGCCTGCGCAGTCAAGATGAACAAAACATCACTGGGTGGCTCTTCCAGCACTTTAAGCAAAGCATTTGCAGAAGATGCAGTCATATTATGTGCATCACGCACTAAAATAACTTTTCCTACATCTGAAAATGAAGACAGGTTTATTCCCGCGCGCATCTCTCGAACGCTGGCAACAGAGATTTGGCCACTTTTTCCTTGTCCTTGTATCACTGTTACGTCGCTACTTTCGTCACGTAAAACAGCTTTGGCGAGATGACCACCGTCTGGATATAGATATTCTGCGGCAAGCAAACGTGATAAATAATTGCGTCCTAGGCCGTCTGCACCGCATAAAAGCACAGCGTGCGAGAGCTCGCCTGAAGAAATGCTACGTTGTAAAGAAGATATAAGCTCTGTATTGCCACAAAAATTTTGTAGCATCACAGTTTTTCGAACCGTTCTATGTTTGTGACAAATACGGTAGCACCACCCACTGTAACTTCCAGTGGAAAAGCAGTGGTAACGGCCACACCGTATGAAGCTGTACTGGGAACTATTTCTGTACGTTTAGAAGAGTATTTTGTGATAATTGATATACAATCGTCCACTTTTTCGTCTTCAGTGGCAATCAGCATGGTGACGTTGCCGGCCATTAAAAACCCGCCGGTAGTGGATAAACGAGTAACAATATATCCGGATTGGATAAGCTCGCTGTTTACAATTTTAGAATCGTCTTTATTGACAATAGCAGTAATAAGTTTCATGAAAGATTCCCTCCGCTTTATTAATAAACAAAATATCCCCAAAATAAACAACAAAGGTAGATCATAGTTCATTTTACCACATCAAACGAAGAAATGCCACAGCTAAGTAAAGCTTTAGCTATAGATGGGCTGATTTCTTCACCGGGTATGACAATAGGAACTCCCGGCGGACAGCTTACAGATAAATCGGCGGCTGTTTTTCCGATACAGTCAGTAATAGGTAAAGTAACTTTATCTGCAAAAAAAGCAAGTCGGGGCGAAGAAATTTGTGTTGGTAAAATGTTTTCTTCGAAATATGCATCTGATTCAAATGAGACAAGATGAGATGGTGAAGATTTTTGCGAGGACAACTTATGCATAGTTTCCAAAACAGTGGTTTTCAAAAAAACAAAATCATCAATGCTATTAAAAGGAGATACCATAAAAACAATGCGCTGACCGTCAAAAAATTCAGCATGTAGCCCGTTTTCAACCAAAGTATCGTAAAACAACTTTGAAGGATATCCTAAAAGAGCTGGCGCAATCACCAGCCGCATACAGTCGTCACATGGAACTACTAAATCGGAAAGTGCATACGCTACGTCTGCCAGTTTTGATGCAGTGCCGGAAAAATCAGGCACATCATCGGAAAGAAGGCGTCCTGCGCATAAATCAAGGCTGAGCAGCACAGGATAAGAAGGACTGGTAGAAGAAAAAAGATTAAGCATTTTACGCGCGGTTTGTGCTTTGTCTTGTGTACGTAAATGTAGCAAAGCGCCGGGCGTGAGCACAGGTAAGGTCTTGTGCGCAGAATCACACACAGCGTCGGCACCAAGATGTAAAGGGTGCTTGTTTGGTTTTAGAAAATTAAGGTGTGCGCCATGAGCGTTGTCACATAAAAGGATGGCATTGTGATTTTGGCAAACAGCCGAGATGGCTGATATATCGGCGCTTCGTCCGTGGTAATCGGTACCGGTTATAAAAACAGCTTTCGCGTTGCTTTTTTGTAAAACATTTTTTACGGTGGCGGGGTTTGGGCGCCCATTTTGAAGCGGAATCCAAGCCGGGATAAGGTCAAGCAAAGCCAACGCACGTACAGCGGATACATGCACACCACGAGAAATAGCCACCACACTTCCGGGTGGGCAAAACGCAGCCAACATGGCCATAATGCAGCTTGTAGTGCCGGATACAGAATATAAAGTAGCAGCACTACCGTAGGCTTTAGCCATGTTCTCTTGACTTTGCAAAAGTGCACCGCTTGGATTTGAAAGATCGCATGCGCCTTCAATTTCGGTAAAATCCCATGAAAGCAAGGAAGAAAAAGGAGGTATAGCGTCGGGATGGGCTTTATGTCCGGGCACAAAAAAGCGCGGCTTCTGCGTTTGCAGAGCCGCAATAGTATCAAAAAAAGGTGTAAGTGAATGTGACAAAAGCAATACCTCACTTTAAAAAATAAAGTGCTAAAATACTAGCGAGGATAATTTCTGTTTTGATTATGCCAATTCTTGCGGTTTTGAGAAATACGGTATTGATCTTTCAATCCATTTATCATGGTAGGGCCAAAGAATATAAAGTAGTTAATGAGTGAAAACGCCAAAGACACCAACGAATATAGGCCAAGAATAACCCCGCCGAATAAAAATGTTTGAAGCAGTGGGATGGCCAGCATGATGGCGTAACCATAAATCAGCCATTTTGCCTTTATAGGTAGTACAAAGAATAACAAAAACTGTGTATCGGGCATTATGCTGGCAAAAGCCAGGAATAAAGATAAGTTGAGGTAGGTGTTGCTGCTGTATCCTGTGATAAACATAGCGATAATAGAGCCAAGCATACCGCACAAATAGTATATATTAAGCTTAAAACCGCCCCAAAGATGCTCAAGATTGCGGCCGATGATAAAGTAAAAGTAAAGAGAGATTAAAAGAAAAAATGTGGACTCGGGCGGATAAACAAAAACAAATGTGACCAATCGCCAAATTTGTCCGCTAAGCACAGCCGCGCGGTTTAAACTAAGGAAAGATGAAACCAACATGCCGGAAGGCGCAAAAAACATATCTAAAAAATAAACAATAGCCATACCGCCAACAATAATAGTCATTAGGTTAGGGATATAACGATTACCATACTTATATTCAAGCCTATACAACCACTTCACAAAAAAACTCCTGTCCGAAAGTGAATACTATAAATCACTCTCATCGATATTTAATAGTTTGTTCCAAATAGTATAATTCCCAAATGCGATAATTTCGTGATAAATATGTCGTATTTGGTATCTGTGCAAAATAACATAAAAATCAGAATGATGTATATATATAGTAGCAAAGTTATCACAAGAGTTCAACATAAAGTTAAACAAACTTTCTTTAAAAAAATTGAATCATTAAAGCGTGGCAAACACTTTTCAAGTAAATCAACAAGCGCAAAAGGTGGTTATAACCTTGAGTTTTTAACACTTTCAACAGAGTTTTCAACAATGGAGCAACAAAGATGCAACACACAGGCAACAAAGCACGTGAAATTCAAGATATACAAACAGTATTTTTCAACTGTCAAAACATACAAACTTTTAAGGCTGTTTTAGTCAAAAAGTCGAAAATTGAATTTGTACAATAATACAATAGTTAAATACTATGAATTAATCCAAGGCCGTTTTCGTAAAATAAAACCGGCCTGCTTCAATATGAAACAAAACCGGTTTTTAAATATCAGGTAGCTATAAAAATGTGACGGCATTATCCACAGTGTGAAAATCCGCAAGATATGCAAATAGTGCATCCGCTTTCGTGCTGAATAGGATTACCACAGTCGGGGCAAGATTTACTTAGTTTATTTCCGGTAAATCTGGGTGTTTGCGATAAAGGGATATTATCGTTTGGATGATCGGTAGTATCTTCGCCAAAAGCACGTTTTGGGCCACCGGCATGGGATAAAGTGCCTGTCAACGGCTCGGCTTGTAAAGAAAGAGTATCGCCGCTTTTGTAGCCTTCGATATAGTCGTTTACTTTCATTACTGCCTTGGCAATAGCGTCGGGACAAGATGTACAGCTCATGCCCTTTTGGCGGATGGTAGACGGACATCTAATACCACGAAGCTGGGTGCATACTTCACGAACGCTCATTCCACTGCGCAAAGCCACGCTACAAAGTCTTGCTGTTGCTTCACTTTGTGAGGGACAACCGCCGGCCTTACCGGTAGATGTAAACACTTCACAAATACCGTTTTCGTCGTAGTTTACGGTGACATACAAGTTTCCACATCCGATCTTCATGCGCTCGGTAAATCCGGAAGTGATCTCGGGACGTGGGCGCGGAGTGATTTGACCATAAGGTTGCACGTTATCAGGGATTTTTTCCAGTACATCACTGTGCGAGGGAACATCGCTATCATTTTGATCTTTACCGACGCTAAGTACTTGAGAGTCTCTGCTACCATCACGGTAGATGGTAACACCTTTACAGCCTTCACTGTAAGCCAAACGATACACTTCAAGAACGTCGTCGCGAGTAGCTTCGTTGGGGAAGTTTACGGTTTTAGACACAGCATTGTCGATATGACGCTGGAACGCAGCCTGCATTTGGATGTGTGACAATGGCGGTACGTCGTGAGCGCATACAAACACATTACGTAAATCTTCAGGTAAATCTTCGATATGTGCCACAGTGCCTTCTTTTGATATTTTTTGCATTACGTCTACTGAGTAAAGCTCGTCTTTTTTCAGTCGTTCTTCCAAAATAGGACTAGCTTCTATCATTTCGGTACCATCCATGATGTTGCGGATATATGCGTAAGCAAACACCGGCTCTATGCCGCTGGAAACGCCGGCGATGATGGAAAGCGTACCTGTGGGTGCGATGGTGGTGATGGTGGCGTTGCGCAATGCAGGACCATCTTTATATGTGCTTTCGGAGAACAGCGGAAAGCTGCCCCTTACTTTAGCAAGTTCCATGGAGGCTTTGCGTCCTTCGGTGGTGATAAAGCCCATGATGCGCTCGCCCAAAGCCAATGCCTCGGCGCTGTTGTAAGATATGTTCATTAAAAGCAACATGTCGGCAAAGCCCATGACGCCAAGTCCGATTTTACGTGTGGCGCGGGTGGTTTCATCTATAAGTTTTAAGGGATAATTGTTAATATCGATTACATTGTCAAGGAAGTGTACAGCATCTTTTGTTGTTTGTGAAAGCAAGGCCCAGTCAATTTTCAACTCGTCGCTTTCACACTTAAGCATTTTAACTAGGTTGATGCTACCAAGGTTACAGCTTTCATAAGGCAATAGCGGCTGTTCACCACAAGGGTTGGTGCTTTCAATTTCGCCATAGGAAGGCACAGGATTATCACGATTCAGCCTATCGAGAAAGATGATGCCCGGCTCGCCGTTTCTCCACGCGGCATCCACGATTTTATCAAACACTTCGCCTGCGTTCAGCTCGCCCACAGTTTTTTTGTTGTGTGGGTCTATCAAAGGATAGTTTTCTTTTTTTGCGGCAGATTCCATAAACGCTTCGGTAAGACCTATAGAGATATTAAAGTTTGTGTTGCTGGTTTTGTCTTTTTTACAATCGATAAATTCCAAAATATCAGGATGATCCACCCTTAAAATACCCATGTTGGCGCCACGACGTGTACCGCCTTGCTTCACAGCTTCTGTAGCCATATTGAACACACGCATAAACGATACCGGGCCGGAAGCTACACCACCGGTAGACCCGACGCTGGCACCACCCGGACGAAGCCTTGAAAAGGAAAATCCGGTACCGCCACCACTTTTGTGAATCAATGCCGCATTTTTAATGGTCTCGAAAATGCCTTCCATGCTGTCTTCAATAGGCAAAACAAAACATGCGGACAACTGGCCCAAAGGACGCCCTGCATTCATTAATGTCGGAGAGTTTGGCAAAAAGCGCAAATCTGTCATCAGGTCAAAAAACACTTGTGCAGTTTTTTTAACGTCTTCATCGTTTGTATAAGTGGCATCGGCGGCAGCCACATTGTTTGCCACCCTTTTAAACATGCCTTCAATGTTTTCGGTCGTATTACCGTTTTCGTCTTTGGCAAGATAGCGTTTTTCCAGTACTTTTTGCGCGTTTGCGCTGATGTCAGAAATAGCCATACTATGAATCCCCTTTAAAAGTTATTGTATTATGTGTTTTAAAATAAATGATATAGTCTCATTATACAACTATATACTATATATAGTATGATGGCAACACAAAACATACCATATAGGGCAATTTTGGCAAAATAGGCAAAAAACATAGTCAGCTTGCACATATAAAGAAGAAAAACTGTAATTATCTTCAAAAGTGCGCATATCACCAAATAGACTTTTTTTGTGTAAATGCTTGTGGTATGATAGTAAAACCGAGAGTAAGTTAAGAAAAAGGAGTAAATATTGAACAAGACTTTTGATTTTTCAAGCAATCCGGCCAAAATACCGGAGCTTGCGTTCACGCATGCGGGAAGATTTCACGCTGATGATGTTTTTTCGGCGGCACTTTTGCGTATATTGCGGCCTGATATTCGGATATATCGCGGTTTTGTGATGCCGAAGCAGTTTTCGGGTATTGTTTTTGATATAGGTGACGGCCCGTTTGACCACCACCAAAAAGATAGCCCACGAAGACCAAACGGTGCGGCGTATGCGGCTTTTGGCTTGTTGTGGCGGGAATATGGCACATATTTTTTACCACAAAAAGCGGCAGATAGCTTTGATGCAAAGTTTGTACAGCCGCTGGATATTGACGACAATAAAGGAACGGGAAATGTTCTTGCAGGGCTGATAGGTGCATACAATCCCACATGGGATAGCGAAGAAGATGAAAACAAGGCTTTTTTCAAAGCGGTGGACATTGCCGAAAGCCTGCTTTTGCATAAGATGGAAAGCCTAGCCGCCATGGAGCGTGGCCACGACGTGGTGCGAAAAGCGCTTAGTGAAATGAAAAACGGTGTGGTGGAGCTGGTACAATATGTGCCATGGAAGCCGGTACTGGTGGAAAGCGATGCAGAATTTGTGATTTTTCCTTCCATGCGTGGAGGATATTCGTTGCAATGTGTGCCCAGAGATTTCAGTAGCAAGTCTTTGCATAAAGTTCCACTACCCACTTCTTGGTATGCTGCACCGGCAGAAGAGCTGAGACAGCTTACAGGTGTGCCGGACATAAACTTCTGCCACGCCAGTGGATTTATGTGTACGATAGACAGCATCGAAAGTGCAAGAAAGCTGGCATTGATGGCACAAGAGGCCTACGAAAAACGTCAAAAAGAAAAAAAAGCTCAAAAGGAACAGCAGGCCCAAAATGATGCGGCAAAGAAAGAGGCTTTGTAAATGTATGTGTACATGGTACGTTGTGCGGACGGTAGTTTATATACCGGATGGACAACAGATGTGCAAAAACGCATAAAGGCGCATAATGACGGCACGGGCGCAAAATACACCAGAGGCAAGCGTCCGGTAAAGCTGGTATACACACAAAAGCTAGACGATAAGAAAGCGGCCATGTGTAGGGAAGCGGCAATAAAAAAACTACAAAAAAAAGAAAAAGAAGCATTGGCGGATACGTGGCAAAATCAAAATGCAAACGGTAAGGATAAAGATGGAAGAGATTAAAAAAGCTATAGAACAATTAATAAACAACGATTGCCATAAAATGGTGTTTTCTGTGCCGACGACGGAAAAATGGCGGAAAGCCACCATAAATAAAAAGCAAAACACATGGCAATGCGAGATGTTTACAAAAACACAAGCTTTTCACGAAAACATAGACGATGAAAATGTATTATCAGAAAAAATAATCCGGATGCTATTAGAGTGTTTCAGCCAATTGACGGCTTTTTCCGATACATATGAATATGGAATACGCCTTACTAAAAAAGGAAAAGTACTGACAAATAAAAAAGCGATAAAAAACGCTGTGAAGGCAAATAACGAGCACGACAAGCAAAAAAAACGCCCGCTAAAAGAAGGAATTGTCATTCCACCGCTGGTAGACATAGGTGTGCTGACAAGTGATGGACAAGTAATCGCATCAAAGCGGGACAAATATACCCAGATAAATAGGTTTGTGCAGTTGGTGGAAGACTTGCTGCCGAAAGATATGCCAAAAACATTAAGGGTAGTGGATGTCGGATGCGGAGTAAGTTATCTTACATTTGTACTGTATTATTATTTGTCCGAGGTAAAAGGGATAGATGTTGATATGGTGGGGGTAGACCGCAGGGCAGAACTGATAGAAGTGTGTGTGCCGGCGGCGAAAAAGTATGGGTACAGTGGATTACACTTTGAAAACTGCGACATTGCCGAATACGCTCCCGATGCATCTGTTGACATGGTGGTCAGCTTGCACGCTTGCGACACTGCCACAGACCTTGCCTTGGCAAGAGCGGTGCAATGGGGCGCGCAGATGGTTTTTTCGGTACCGTGTTGCCAGCATGAGGTAAACGGGCAGATAAGCAGCGAGGAGTTATCTTTGGTCACACGATATGGCATTGTGAAAGAGCGTGTATCAGCGCTGTTCACCGACGCGATCAGGGCCAATGTAATGGTATCTTGCGGATACAAAACACAGCTGGTAGAGTTTGTGGGTTTCGAGCATACCCCTAAAAACATCATGATTCGCTCGCAAAAAACCGGCCAGCCGCAAGCCGTGCGTAAAAAGGCCCGTGATGAAGTAGAAAAACTATGCCAGATGTTTTCTCTAAAGCCGTTTTTAATAAAGGAACTGGAAAAATCAAAATAGTCACTTTTAAAAATAGAATTTTGCAAATTAAAGCGAGATATTTCGGCGATATGACAGACACTGCCTATAGAAAAACAATAAAATATATTGTATAATGAATGGTGAAGATTAAGCATAAGTGGAGGCGAGGCACATGAGACGAAAAAGTTTTTATGTAATAATGCTTTGTGTATTAGTGCTTTTTTCCGCTTGTAGGCGCAGTAGTGTAGTACAAAATATAGGTCCGGTGCTTGATAATTACCGATATGAGGAACCTAAAGAGATACATGAGATAGAGTTTTCCTCTACAAGCACTGCGGATTTTTCCGAGTCGCTCGGCTTTGTAATGACAGGCATGCCCGATGGACTGATCCCGGCGGCATATTTTGTGATAGATGATTGGTATGCGCAAATTCAGTTTGGTACAGACAGCACAAACGCAAGGGTGATGCGAGTTGCCCATGCAAAAAACTTTGGGCTTAGAAACACGTTTGACAGCTCACACAGCTTAGAGGCTCGAGAACTCACTATAGACAATATAGCTGTTACCGTGGGTGAAAACTCCGACGGACATACTTTGGCGATATGGGAGCGTGGCGAATATCAATATGCGCTACAGTCAAGAGTAGGGCTGGATGATAGCGTTATAGAAGATGTAGTAGAAAACACTATTGCCGAAAGTGTATAGCACAAAGTTATCGTGTTTTTGCCTTTGTTATATCATTTAAAATGAACTACAAAATTTGAACAGTTTTTTAAATTTCAAAAAAAGGCTTGTTGTTTTTAAATAGATTTGATATACTATGGAAAGTTTAGGCTCGTTTTAATAAAATATAGGAGGCGGAAAGATGCCGCGCACAAAAGATAATAATTTATATTTGTTGCAATCTGGCACATGGCCGCCGTGTGATACTATTTTATTTTTTAACAGTCCGCGTGGTTCCGATTTTTTTAAACGGAGCTAACGGACTGTTTTTTTGTGTTGTAAAATAAACTCATCATAATAAAGTGTAAAACGCAGGCATACACGGGAGGTAAAATGAAACTATTAATACAAGGCTCTAGCGTATTTGATGGAGAGAGTTTTAAAAAAGCTGATGTCCTGGTGGAAAATGGTGTGATAACAGACGTAAGTACAAACATCATATGCGAAAATGCCGAGGTGATAAACGGCGAGGGCTGTGTGCTATCGGTAGGATTTTGCGATTTACATGTCCATTTGCGTCAGCCGGGATATGAACACAAAGAAACAATAAAAACCGGCACAGCCGCCGCAGCCGCGGGCGGGTTCACCACGATATGCTCCATGCCAAACCTTCGCCCCGTGCCCGATAGTAAACAGAACTTACAAAAACAGCTTTCGGTGATAGAAACAGATGCAATAGTGCAGGTTCTTCCTTATGGCGCGCTGACAAAAGGCGAAAAAGGCGAAAACCTTGCAGATATTGAAGACATGGCATCACTTGTGGCAGGTTTCACTGATGATGGGTTCGGTGTGCAAGATGATATGATGATGGAAAAGGCTATGCATAAAACCGCTAAAACAGGCAAGTTTGTGGCCGCACATTGTGAGGTGGAAGACCTACTCCCGAAAAACGGTACTTGCGTACACGATACCGCAGACTTTGCAAAGCGGTTTTCATACACAGGGCATTCCTCTGAAAGCGAATGGAAAGAGGTAGAGCGTGATATAGATCTTGTGCGGAAAACAGGTTGCCGTTTGCACATATGCCATGCGTCTACGAAAGAAACTTTTGAACTGGTGAAAAAGGCAAAAGAAGAGGGCCTTTCAGTAACGTGCGAGGTCACACCACATAACCTGAGCATAAGCTGTGATGACATTACAGAGGATAGCGGTAGATTTAAGATGAACCCGCCGCTGCGCACAAAAGAAGATGTGAAAGCAGCGCAGAAAGCGTTACGGGACGGTGTAATAGACGCCATTGCCACAGACCATGCCCCACACACAGACGAAGAAAAATCGGGTGGGTTTGCAAAAAGTGCAAACGGTGTTGTGGGCCTTGAAACAGCGTTTGCGGCATGCTACACCCACCTTGTGGAAAAAGAAGTAATCAGCATAGACACACTACTGCAACTGCTCACATGCCGCCCAAGACAGATACTTGGCACAGAAAAAAAGATAGAAAAAGGTGCTTTGGCAGACCTCGTACTAATAGATTTGAAAAAAGAAAAAAAGGTTTTACCAAGCGAATTCTCTACAAAAGGTCGCAGCACCCCGTTTGAAAACGATATATTGCGTGCTTGGCCGGTTTTAACAATGTACAACGGTGAGATAGTATATAAATTGAATGAAATAACAAAATAAACAAGTAAAAATTTTCTAATAGTGTTTATACGGAGGTTAAAATTAATGCAAACACAGAAAAAACTGGTATTTGAGAACGGTACGGTGTTGCAAGGTGCCGGATTTGGCGCAGATGTGCAGAGGGTATGTGAAGTGGTGTTCAATACTTCTATGGTAGGCTATCAGGAGATTTTTTCTGATCTTTCGTATAAGGAGCAAATGGTATGCATGACATATCCGCTGATTGGCAACTACGGCTTAGCAGAGGAAGACTACGAGTCGCTGAACCCGGCAATCGGTGGATTTATTGTAAGGGAATATAATGATTCTCTGGCAAACTTTCGCGCGGCAAAAACTTTGTCTGAAACAATGCAGGAACATGGCATCCCGGGCATTGAAGGTGTGGACACCAGGCGCATCACGCGCATGATTCGGGACGAGGGCAGCATGAGGGCGCTGCTATGTGATATCACACTGGCAAACGAGGACGCATTGCAAGTGATAAAACAAACTCCGATACCACAAGACCAAGTGTCGCAGGTAAGTTGTAAAAAGCGGTGGTATGCACGTGCCGCAGGCCAAAGATATAACATAGTGTTGATTGATTGTGGCGTGAAACTAGGCATAGTAGATGACTTGAAAAAAAGACGATGTAATGTGACTGTTTTGCCGCATACTGCTACGGTAGATGAAGTTATGGCACTTGCACCGGACGGAATAATGCTTTCAAACGGGCCGGGCAACCCTGAAAACGTAGAACATGTGGTAGACCTGGTGAAAAAGCTACGCGGAAAATTGCCTATCTTTGGCATATGCCTTGGGCATCAGGTGATAGCATTAGCATGCGGATGTAAAACCTATAAGCTGAAATTTGGCCACAGAGGTGGCAACCATCCGGTGAAAAATCTAAAAACAGGCAAGGTGGAGATGACCAGCCAAAACCACAGCTACGCAGTGGATACAGACAGCGTAAAAGGTACCGGCCTTGAAGTAACTCATATAAACTTGCTAGACAAAACAGTAGAGGGATTGCAGTGTGTCGAAGATCTTATTTTTAGCGTACAATACCATCCCGAAAGCTGTCCCGGGCCGCAAGATTCAGGGTATCTGTTTGACATATTTATAAAAAACATCAAAAAGTACAAACAAAGCTAAAAAGCAGTATAAACAATATTTAAAACAATAAAAGCAAATAAAAATGCATAATTGCTGTTAACGCCGATATTAATGGTAAAGCATTTAAGGAGAAAATATATGCCGAAACGTACAGATATTGAAACTATATTGGTCATAGGCTCAGGCCCTATTGTTATAGGCCAAGCGGCTGAGTTTGACTATTCCGGCACACAAGCGTGTATGGCTTTAAAGGAAGCAGGATACAAAGTAGTGCTGGTAAACCCGAACCCTGCTACCATTATGACAGACACCGACATAGCCGACAGGGTATATATGGAGCCCATCACTTTGGAGTTTGTGGCACGCATTATTCGCAAAGAGCGCCCACATGCAATATTACCTACACTTGGCGGACAAACAGGCCTAAATATGGCAATGCAGCTGGCCGAGAAAGGTGTGCTTAAAGAATGTAATTGCGAGATATTGGGCACAGGGTTTGACTCGATAAGCCAAGCAGAAGATAGGGAGCTGTTTAAAGCGCTGTGCCAACGTATAGGCCAGCCTGCCCTACCCAGTTTTATAGCGCATTCTATTGAAGAGGCGATTAAACATGCGCATACCATAGGATATCCGGTGGTGTTGCGTCCGGCGTTTACTTTGGGTGGCACAGGCGGCGGTTTTGCCGAAAACGACGAAGAAATGATGGTGGTGGCCGAGAGTGCGCTGCGCTACTCTCCGGTATCACAAGTGCTGGTAGAAAAATCTATCAAGGGCTATAAAGAAATAGAATATGAAGTAATGCGGGACGCAAACGACACAGCAATCACTGTTTGTAACATGGAAAACTTTGATCCTGTGGGCATACACACCGGAGACTCTATTGTGGTTTGCCCGTCGCAAACGCTAACAAACAGAGAATATCAGATGCTTCGTGATGCATCGCTTGCTTTGATACGTGCGCTTGGAATTCAAGGCGGATGTAATGTGCAGTTTGCGCTGGACCCGTATTCGTTCGATTATTATGTTATCGAGGTAAACCCAAGGGTATCTCGTTCTTCGGCCCTTGCCAGTAAAGCCAGTGGATACCCTATCGCCAGGGTAAGTGCACTTATTGCGGTGGGATACCATCTTGATGAAATAGAACTGGCAAACACTCCTGCAAGCTTCGAGCCTGCGCTTGACTATATAGTCACAAAGATAGCAAGGTTCCCGTTCGATAAGTTCGAGAAAGCATCAAAAGAACTAAGCACTCAAATGAAAGCCACCGGCGAGGTAATGGCGGTAGGCCGCACGTTTGAAGAAAGCTTGTTAAAGGCAGTGCGTTCGCTGGAAGTAGGGCTTATCCATATCCGCATGCCAAAATTTGACGAAATGTCAAGTGCAAAACTATGGGGATATGTGCAAAATCCTACCGACGAGCGAGTGTATGCAATTGCCGAGCTTTTACGTCGAGGAGTAGACCCAATGCGTATTGCCGACGAAAGTGCCATTGATGCATTTTTCATTGGAAAACTTCACGGAATAGTGCGCCTTGAAGATGTTTTAAGTGATCATCCAAACGACGTAGATGTTCTATATATCGCAAAGCGCAGTGGTTTTGCCGACGCCACCATAGCCGGCTTATGGGACACAGATGAATTATCGGTACGCAATCTAAGAATAAAAGAAAATATTGTACCGGTGTACAAAATGATAGATACATGTGCGTCGGAGTTTGAAAGCTATGTGCCATATTTTTACTCTACATACGAAGACGAAAACGAAAGTATTGTAACAGACAACAAAAAAATCATAGTTTTGGGCTCGGGCCCAATTCGTATCGGCCAAGGTGTAGAGTTTGACTACTCTACCGTGCATGCTATTTGGGCCATACGCAAAGCGGGATATGAAGCTATTGTAATAAACTCAAACCCTGAAACGGTATCTACCGACTATACCATAAGCGACAAGCTGTATTTCGAGCCACTTACAGTGGAAGACGTAATGGGTATAATCGATCTTGAAAAGCCAAACGGTGTTATTGTCACGTTGGGTGGCCAAACAGCGATAAACCTATCGGCAAAACTAAATGCGCTGGGGGTACCCATCATTGGCACAGGCAACGATGCTATTGAACGCGCCGAAAACCGTGACAGCTTTGAAAAACTGATGGGCGAGCTGGGCATTCCACAACCAAACGGCAAGGCGGTAATAAATATGGAAGCTGGTGTAGTGGTAGCGTCCGATATCGGGTATCCGGTGCTAGTACGTCCCAGTTTTGTATTAGGCGGTCGTGCCATGCAGATAGTCTCAGACGAAAAAGCGCTGAGACATTACCTCACCGAGGCGGCAATTGCCAGTGAAGATGCGCCGGTTTTGGTGGATAAATATGTAGAGGGTAAAGAGCTGGAAGTGGACGCCGTGTGTGACGGTACAGACGTATACATTCCCGGCATCATGGAACACGTGGAAAGAACAGGCGTGCACAGTGGTGATTCTATCAGCGTTTACCCACCTTTCTCGGTGAGCGAAAAAGTTAAAAACACCATTGTGGAATATACGGTAAAACTGGGCATTGGCATAGGCATAAAAGGTCCGTTTAATATTCAGTTTATTGCTGATGACAATGATGATGTATTTGTAATAGAAGTAAATCCACGCTCTTCACGTACTGTACCGTTTTTGTCAAAAGCCACAGGGATAGATCTTGCCGGCATTGCAGCACGGGTGGCGCTGGGCGAAAGCCTGAAAAGCCAAGGATTTGCTACCGGCCTTGCGCCTGCAAAGTCCAGCTGGTACGTAAAAAGCCCTGTTTTCAGCTTTGAAAAACTACGTGGTGCAGACACGTACCTTTCACCCGAAATGAAAAGCACAGGCGAGGCCATCGGCTATGATAAAACACTGAACCGCGCCATGTACAAGTCTTTGAAAGCTGCCGGCCAAAAGGTGGCAAATTACGGTACCGTATTGGTAACGATATCCGACGAAGATAAACAGCGTGCGCTGCCGTTATTACAGCGCTTTTACAATATAGGCTTTAATATCGAAGCCACTGAAGGCACAGCCATGTTCTTACGTGACAACGGCATAAAAACAAGGATACTGCGAAAGATTAGCGAAGGCAGTGATGATATCATTCAAAGCCTGCGCACAAGAAATGTGGCGTATGTGATAAACACCCAAACACCGGGTAGTGAAAATAATCGCAAAGACGGGTTTATGATTCGTCGTAGCGCGGTGGAAAATAGTGTCACTATTTTCACCAGCCTTGATACCGTAGGCGTGTTGCTAGATGTGCTGGAAGATATCACAATGGGCATACACACCATAGACGGTGTGGACTAAAAAAGATATAATATAAATATGACTAAATCACAGTATAAACAATAAGGAAGTGAGGAAAAAATATTGGCAGAAAACGCTATATATAAAGTGGAATCAAACGAAAATATTGCAAAAGATGTCTTGAAAATGCGACTTTTGGGCCCCACTGAGAGTTTGGTGAATCCGGGACAATTTATAAACATACAATTGCCGGGCCTTTATTTGCGTCGCCCAATTTCCGTGGCCGATTGGGGCGAAGGATGGCTTGATATTGTATATAAGGTGGTTGGCAGAGGCACTGCTAAATTAAGCCGATTTGCCAAAGGCACAGAACTGGATGTTTTGTGCGGCTTGGGCAACGGGTTTTGCACAGGCAAGGCCGAGGGAAAAACAGTGGCTTTGATAGGCGGCGGTGTGGGCACTCCCCCACTTTATGGTTTGGCCAAGGCGCTGATAAAACAAGGTAATGTCCCGACAGTTGTTTTGGGCTTTGCCGGTAAAGATGATGTGTTTTTCGAAAAAGAGCTTACTGAGCTGGGATGCAAGGTGATGGTATCCACCGAAGACGGTAGCTGTGGCCATAAAGGTTTTTGCACCGAGGTGCTGGCCGGCTGTGATTTTGATTATTACTACACCTGTGGTCCCGAGCCTATGCTGAAAGCAGTGCACAAGATATGTACAGAAAAAGGTATAAATGGGCAGCTAAGCTTTGAAGAACGCATGGGTTGTGGGTTTGGTGCATGCATGGGTTGCAGCTGCCAAACACAATTGGGCACGAAACGTGTTTGCGTAGACGGCCCGGTTTTCAGCAGCGAGGAGGTGACGTTTGCATGAGTGAGCAAAAAAACCTTACCGGAACCGAGATGGATTTGTGCGGAATACGTCTAAAAAATCCTGTGATGACGGCTAGTGGCACGTTCGGATATGGGTACGAGATGGCCGATTGGTTTGATATCAACATACTGGGTGGCATCAGTCTGAAAGGTACCACATGGGAGGCACGTTTCGGCAACCCTACACCACGAATTGCCGAGTGTGCATCGGGTATGCTAAACGCTATAGGCCTGCAAAATCCCGGAGTACAAGCTGTGATAGACACCGAACTTGTAAAAATGAGAGAAAAGTATAATGGTGTAGCTATTGCAAACATTAGTGGGTTTTCCATAGAAGAATATGTGAAAGTGACTGAAAAACTCAATGCTGACGACAGGATAGATATACTGGAAATAAACATATCTTGCCCGAATGTAAAGCATGGTGGTATGGCATTTGGAACGGACGCCACATGTGCGGCCGAGGTGGTGCGTGCTCTTCGAGGCAGGGTGAAAAAACCTATGCTGATAAAGCTTAGTCCAAACGTCACCAGCATCAAAGATATTGCCAAGGCGTGCGCGGCCGAGGGCGCAGACGGGCTGGTGGTTGCCAATACATTTTTGGGCATGCGCATAGACCCGCGTACAGGCAAACCTATTGTATCCACAGGCATGTGTGGGTTTAGTGGTCCGGCAGTAAAACCAATAGCGCTACGCATGGTATACGAGGTTTGTAGTGTGGTGGATATTCCTGTGGTAGGCGTGGGCGGTATAGCCGATGTAGACGATGTGCTTGAGTATATTTCAGCAGGCGCTACTGCGGTACAGGTGGGCAGTCAAACACTGGTAGACCCCACTGTATGCAAAACTATCATTGAAATGATGCCGAGGGTTATGGCAGCATATAATATTGAAAATTTAGCCGATATAAAAGGGAGGGCACATAAAAGATGAGAAAAGATGTAATTATAGCATGCGACTTTGCAAATAATGCTGAAATGACAGCGTTTCTTGACCGCTTCACAGAAGAAAAACCGTTTTTAAAAATTGGCATGGAGCTTTTTTACGGCGAAGGCCCAAACATGGTGCGTGAAATGAAAGATAGGGGCCATCCCATTTTTCTTGATTTAAAGCTACACGATATCCCAACCACGGTACACAAGGCCATGAAAAACCTTGCCTTACTGGGTGTTGACATGACAAACCTACATGCCTCAGGCGGAAGTGTAATGATGAAAGCGGCGCTGGAAGGCCTTGAAGATGGTGCAAAAGGAAATGCACGTGCACGTTTGATTGCTGTAACCCAGCTTACCAGCACAAACGAAGAGATGATGCATAAAGAACTGCTTATCCAAGGCAAAGTAGACGAGGTGGTGGCGTCTTACGCCGCAAATGCACAGGCCAGTGGTTTAGACGGTGTGGTGTGTAGTCCGTTGGAGGTAACGGTGGTAAAAGAGCAGTGTGGTCCGGAATTTGTATGCGTAACACCGGGAATTCGCCCACTAAGCAGTAGCGCAGATGACCAAAAACGCATCACCACACCGGCAGATGCCGCAAAACTGGGCAGTGATTATATCGTGGTGGGTCGCCCCATCACGGCCGCCGCAGACCCCGTGCTGGCCTACCGTAACATTTTAGCCGATTTTGTTGGTGGCTGAAGATAGCATTATTTTGTAAAAGACATAAATAATAGTATAGAGGTGTATTATGAGCGATATAGCTAAAACAATTGCAAAAGATTTATTGAGTATCAATGCTGTTTTCCTGCGGCCGAATGATCCTTTCACATGGGCGTCAGGAATAAAAAGCCCTATTTATTGCGACAATAGGCTCACTTTGTCTTATCCCACCGTGAGAGGCCATGTAGAGCAAGGTCTTGCCGATATCATCCGCACAAAATATTCTGACTGTGACGTGGTGGTGGGCACGGCCACTGCAGGCATCGCTCATGCAGCTTTGGTGGCAGATATTTTAGGCCTGCCAATGTGCTATGTGCGTGCATCCGCCAAAGACCACGGTCGTGGAAACCAAATTGAAGGAAAAGTAGATCCCGGCCAAAAAGTGGTGGTGGTGGAAGACCTTATATCCACAGCAGGCAGTGTTATTGAAGTGGTAGACATCTTACGTGAATGTGGCTGCACAGTGCAGGGCATTGTGTCTATCTTCACTTATGAAATGCAAGTAGGCCTGGACAGGCTGGCTGCTGCAAATATTCAAAATACCTCTCTTTCCTGCTATAGCGCATTGATAGAAGCCGCCCTTGAAGAGCAATATATAAAAGAAGAAGACGTTAAAAAACTGCAAGCCTTCCAAAAAAATCCAAAAGATCCTGCATGGATGGAACTATAGTTTTCATTTAAAATAAGAATAAATATTCATAAAAAGCTTGATTTTATACAAAAATCATGTATAATAATACCAAGACGCAAAAATATACAATGAACCTATGGTTGCTTAGGAGGATATTATGGCAGCGAAAAAACAAATCAAAAAAGTGGTACTGGCCTATTCAGGTGGGCTGGATACATCTATTATTATACCGTGGCTGAAAGAAAACTATGACGGTTGCGAAGTTATCGCCATGGCGGCCGACGTAGGCCAAAAAAGCGAGCTTGAGGGACTGGAAGAAAAAGCCATCAACACTGGCGCGTCCAAGCTGTATATAATGGATATCAAAAAAGAACTGGTGGAAGACTTCATATGGCCCACATTAAAGGCCGGTGCAAAATATGAAGGATATTTGCTAGGCACCAGCTTTGCCCGGCCACCAATTGCCAAGGCGCTTGTAGAAATTGCCGAAAAAGAAGGCGCAGATGCCATTTGTCACGGTGCTACCGGCAAAGGCAACGATCAGGTGCGGTTCGAGCTGACAGTGAAAGCGCTGGCACCACATTTAGCAGTGATTGCACCTTGGCGGGAATGGGACATCCAAAGCCGTGAAGAGGCCATTGCTTACGCCGAGGAAAGAAACATCCCGCTAAAAATGTCTAAAGACACAAGCTATTCACGGGACAAAAACCTATGGCATTTATCACACGAGGGCTTAGAGCTTGAAGATCCAGCAAACGAGCCGTTGTACGACAAAATGTTGCAGTTGGGCGTAACACCTGAAAACGCACCGAACGAGCCCACATATATCAGCTTAGACTTTGAGCAAGGTGTGCCGGTTTCGTTGAATGGTCAGAAAATGGACGGTGTAGAGATTATTGAAGCCTTGAATGATTTAGGCGGTAAAAACGGTATTGGTATTTTAGATATCGTGGAAAATCGTTTGGTAGGCATGAAAAGCCGTGGCGTATATGAAACACCGGGCGGCAGCATCATATACCATGCACATGAAGTGCTAGAGCGTATTTGCCTGGATAAAGAAACTTCACACTTCAAGCAATCTGTGGCACAAAAAATGGCCGATTTGGTATACAATGGCCAGTGGTACACTCCGCTTCGTGAAGCAATTGATGCTTTTGTAGACACCACTCAAGAGCGAGTAAGTGGTACAGTAAAACTAAAACTGTATAAAGGCAACATCATAAACGCAGGCGTCACCAGTCCATACAGCCTATATGATGATGACGTGGCCAGCTTTGCCACAGGTGATCGATATAACCACGCTGATGCAGAAGGGTTTATCAACTTGTTTGGCCTACCCATCAAGGTGAAAGCAGAACTAGACGCAAAGCGAAAAAATCAAAAATAAGCACTATTTAGCTTACAAACAAAAAGCCCGATACCTTTTGGTATCGGGCTTTTTTATTAAGACTATTGTATGCGTAATAGGGTTAATTTTTTGAAAATCCTGCCGATATAATAAACACAGGGAAGGAAAGTAGTGCAAGAAAACTCATCATGATAGTTTAATAGCAAGGGAGTGCTACATCATGAATATTTACATTGCACCCATTACAAATGCAACAAAAAGAAAAAGTGAGCCAACACGCTCGAAAGAAAAAGCTTCAAAAGATCAAAACCTTTTCCAAGAAGTATTACAAAATGCTAGCGTAAACAGTAATACACAAAAAAGTCAAGATGGGTTTAACAAGAGCGTATCGAGTGGTATTTATCCTTCCCAAACCGATGTGAGCATATTGCAAAGGCGCATATATCAGGTGAATGAAGAGCTTATGGGATTGTTGCGCTAGAATATGGAAAACATACGGTATGATATAAAATAAAAGCAGCAGTGTATAATGCACTGCTGTTTTTATTTAGCTATATTTTACGTGGAAACTTAATAGAGATACACGTGCCTTTATTTAAAGTACTGTCGATGCTGATGGTAGCATTATGAAGCTGAGCACCATGCTTTACAATGGATAGCCCTAGCCCGGAGCCGGCCGTGTTTTTGTTGCGACTTTCATCCACACGATAAAACCGCTCAAAAACACGCTCGCGGTTACCGGGAGCAATCCCCACACCGGTGTCGGTTACTGATAGCACCACACCATCAGCGCCTTCATGGACAGATATGGTAACACTGCCACCGTCCACGTTATAGCGAATAGCATTATCGCAAAGGTTATATACAATTTCGTTTAGAATCTGCGAAATGGCCGGTATTGTGATGGAAACAACGTCTTTACACAATGTAACATTACGTTTTGCAGCCACCGGCTCAAGCCTTGTTATCACTTTATCGATGATAAGGGAGATATCCACTTCTTCCATCTGCGAGGATGTTTGATTTTCGTCCATCTCCGATAACTTTATGATATCTTGCACCAGTAGCATCAGCCTTTGTGCTTCATCGTAGATGTTACCGGCAAATTTTTGGATATCATCTTCATGCACCATACCGTTTTTGATGATCTCCGCAAACCCTGAAATAGACGTAAGCGGTGTTTTAAGCTCGTGAGACACGTTTGCGCTAAATTCTCTGCGTAGTACTTCACGTTTTTCTCGCTCGGTCACATCAAAAAGTATCAGCACGATACCAACGATTTCTTCAGACTGAAAGACAGGATTTGCAAACAATTGACAGATTTTTCCGCCAAGTTGCACGTTTTCTTCGCAGTGATTGCCTTGTGAGGCTGACTCAAGGCAGTTTCGGAAGGGTGCGCTTCGATTAACTTCAAGCACATTTTGATGAAGTTTAAAGTGGGGTACGTCCATAAGATGCAAGGCGCCTTGGTTATACGAAATAATGTTAGCTTGTGCATCCAATACCAAAAGGCCTTCTTGTATGTTTGAAATGATGGTATCGAACTCTTGTTGTCTGCGGCTTAGCTCGGATAGGCGGTTTTGTAAGTGCTTTTTTTGGCTTGAGATATGTTGCGAAAGAGGCGCAAGCTCCTCGTACTTAACAAGAGTTTTAGGCTCTGCAAAGTCTATTTGATTCAGTGAGTTGGTGATGTGGTTTGCGGTATGTCGCGCCAATAAAGAAGAGAAAGCAATCCCAAAAAGAAATGTGATAAAAATAAAAGGAAAAAGGCCTAATAAAAGAGACGGGATGCTTTCGGTAACCATGGAAAACAAAAGAATATTTGTGTCAGCCAAAGATATAGCATAATAAACGGTGGCCGAAGACAAATTCTGCTGTACATTAAAACCACGACCAAAAGAAACAGCTTGCTGCACTGCGGTATGATGAAGATAATTTTCGGTATCACCACCTTGCTCGGCGTGGGTATCAAATATTGCCTCGCCGTCACCGGAAATACAAATAATACGACTTTGCACCGGGACATCAGGATCGTTTAAGTAGTCCAAGCCTTCTTCGTCTACACGTGAGGATATAACATCTGCTTCAAGGCGAAGCTCATCTTCAAGTGTGGATACATTAAAAGAATGCCACACACCCAAAAAAAGGGTGGTAGCTAATAATATCACACAAGTGACCACTATGAAGGTAGAGTAAAAAATGCGTTTTGTCACGATTTCATCCCTATTTTATACCCGATACCACGGATGGTTTCAATATAGTTGCCGCCCTCGCCCAGTTTTTGACGCAAAGTACGTATATGCACATCCACGGTTCGGCTTTCGCCATCAAATCCGTATCCCCAAATAAGGTCGAGCAATTGGTCACGATTCATCACGTTGCCTCTGTTTTCCAAAAGGCAACATAGAAGCTCAAATTCTTTTAGGGTCAGTGCAACAGCTTCACCGTTTACATACACTTCATGACGAATACGGCTAAGCTGCAAGCAGCCTACAGTAAACTCGAAATCGTCGTCTTTTGTATCAGTTCGCCTCAGTAAGGCACGCACCCTGGCAAGCAGTTCCATCATACCAAAAGGCTTAGCCAAATAATCATCGGCACCGCTGTCCAGGCCCATCACCTTGTCATACTCGCTACCCATAGCGGTTAGCATTAAAACAGGTATGCGATGTGTTTTAGGGTCTTTGCGAAGCTTTTTTAAAATACTAAGCCCGTCTTCAACAGGCAGCATGATGTCAAGTAAAATAAGCTGAGGCACATTTTCTTCTAAAGCTTGCCAAAAAGAGACAGGCTCGGCGAAACCCTGCGCATCAAATCCGGCATTTTTTAGTGTATACGCAACCAGCTCACGTATATTATTATCGTCTTCCACCAAATAAATCACTAAAGACCTCCTTGGCTATTGGCACCACATGATAAAACATTATCTCATATTTCACCAAGCGATTGCAACACGGCTTCATTTTTATGCACACCCGTGATGGAATACTCCACCCACTCGGCAATGTTGGTAGCATGATCTCCTATACGCTCAAGATACTTTGTGATCATCAATAAGTCAAGACAAAACTCGCCGGTTTCTTTACCGCTTTGAATCATGGAAATCAGCTCAGCCTTGATTTCATCAAATAAATTATCAACCACGTCATCACAAGCAATAACATGACGGGCCAGCTCTAAGTCGGAGTTTACGTAAGAGTCTACACTTTGCGTCACCATTTTAGCGGTGGCATCGGCCATGTCACGCAAATGAACTTCGCATGTGGCGGAATCATAATGAACATACTTTGAGATATCGGCGATATCAGCCGCCTGATCACCAATACGCTCCATGTCAGATATCATTTTAAGTGCTGAAGAAATATATCGCAAATCTCTGGCCACAGGCTGCTGCTGCATAAAAAGTCGCATGCATAAAGATTCTATTTCGCGCTCTTTTTTATCAATAGCTTTTTCACGTTCTCTGGTAATGTCTGCGGCGTTATCATCGTTTTCAAGCAACGCCTTTAGGGCATATTGGATGGCTTCTTCACAAAGGCCACCTAGTTTAATCAGTTCCACATTCAGCTGGTTTAGCTGGGCATCAAATCTACTTCTTGGCATTATTAACCGAACCTCCCTGTAATATATGCTTCTGTGCGTTTATCGGTAGGCATAGAGAAAATGGCCTCGGTTTTACCATATTCAACCACTTCACCCATAAGGAAAAACGCAGTGTTATCGGAAATACGTGCGGCTTGTTGCATGTTATGAGTAACAATAACTATAGTATAATCTTTTTTCAGCTCTAATGTAAGCTCTTCAATACGTGAAGTAGAAATTGGGTCAAGCGCACTGGTGGGCTCGTCCATCAGCAAAACTTCAGGTTCCACCGCAAGCGCCCTGGCGATACAAAGACGCTGTTGCTGACCACCGCTCATGCCAAGCGCATTCTTTTTCAGGCGATCCTTCACCTCGTCCCAAATAGCGGCGTCACGCAAAGCTTTTTCCACAATTTCATCCAGCAAAGCTTTAGAGCGCACACCATGTGTACGTGGACCGTAAGCCACGTTTTCGTAGATACTCATGGGAAAAGGATTTGGTTTTTGAAACACCATGCCGGTTTTTTTACGCAAAGCATTTGGATCCATCTGTCCGTAAATATCCTCGCCGTCTATGGTGAAACGGCCGGTGATTTTACATCCTTGTACTAGGTCGTTCATACGGTTCAGGCTTTTTAGCAATGTGGTTTTACCACACCCCGAAGGCCCGATAAAAGCGGTGATTTCCTTTTCAGGAATTTGTAAATCAATATTTTTAAGTGCTTGAAAATCACCGTAAAATAAGTTGGCGTTCTCGATTTCGAATTTCATAAACAATATTTTCCTTCCTACTAAGAATCCTCGTTGCCATGCATAAGTTTTTTGGCAATCAAAGTAGATGTGCCGTTGATAGCCAAAATAATGATAAGCAAAATAGCGGCCGTGGCGTAAGTTTGGTCTATATAATGTCCTTCGCTTGATAGCATATACATGTGTACCGATAAAGTGCGTCCACCGGTGGTTATGATATTAGTAGCCATGTTTGTGGTACTTCCTGAAGTGTAAATCAAGGCAGCAGTCTCGCCCACAATACGTCCGATAGCTAAGATGATACCTGAAATGATGCCGTTTGCCGCGCTGGGCAGCACCACTAAAAATACAGTACGCAGTCTTGCCGCACCAAGGCAAAAGCTAGCCTCGCGATAACTGTTTGGAACAGCCTTCAAAGCCTCTTCTGTAGAGCGAATGATAAGAGGCAATATCATGATGGAAATTGTTAAAATACCACTTAGCAAGCTGTAGCTAAGCCCTAGGAATGTAACAAAAAATATACTGCCGAACAAGCCATAAATAATAGAAGGAATGCCGGACAGCGTCTCGGTGGTAAGGCGAATGATTTCCACAAACTTGTTGCCGTCTTTTGCATATTCCACTAGATAAATAGCAGTGAATATGCCAAACACACAAGATATGCTTAAAGCAATTGCCACCATCAAAACGGTATTAAAAACAGCAGATACCAAAGAAACATTGTCAGAGTTATAAGTTACATCAAATAAAGAAGGAGCGCCACTAACAAACTTTTCCACTTCCACAATAATTTGCGGAACACCCTTAACTAGAATATACGCAATTATAGAAAAAATAGCAATAATAGTTATAGTAGCGGCGAGATATACCAAAATCTTCATGGGATGAAAACGCCTGGTGCGAACTTGCATAATAGGCTTTTTTGCGCCGGTAGGTTTATTAGATAAACTGATAGTTTTCATTATGTATTCATCGCCTTTCTTTTAATTAATGAAAAGCTGATATTGATAATAAGAATAAATACAAACAAAACAACACCGGTGGCTACAAGAGCGTCTTCATGTAGGCCTTGAGCGTATTTCATTTCCATAACAACATTAGCTGTCAATGTGCGAATACCTTCCAAGATATTGGCGGTAAGGCGGGGCTGGTTACCGGCTATCATGATGACGGCCATGGTCTCTCCGATAGCACGGCCTATGCCCAAAACAACCGAGGCAAATATGCCGGATTTTGCCGCAGGAAGTACCACTCGAAATATGCCCTGTTCATGCATTGCCCCTAAAGCGCGAGCGCCTTCATAATAAGTGGCAGGCACAGCACGGATGGCTGACTCGCTCAAGTTGATGATAGTTGGCAAAATCATAAAAGCTAAAAGCAAGCTGGCTGTAAGAATGCTGTTTCCGGTGCCGCCTATGCTGTTACGGATAAATGGCACCATTACAGTCATGCCGAAAAAGCCATATATAATTGAAGGGATACCTGCCATCAGGTTTATGGCGGGTTTTAGGTACTTATATAGTCTGGGTCCACAGTATTTTGTTACAAAAACAGCTGTTAAAACCCCTATAGGTACACCAATCACAATAGCGCCTGCTGTGATATAAATACTTCCTACAATCATGGGTAATATACCATAAAGATCATTAGAAGGAGCCCATTTTGTACCAAGCAAAAAGTCGAAAAGTCCAATTTCGGCCATGGCAGGCACACCACTGGCCAATAGGAATATGCAGATAACTAAAACCGATAAAACGGAAACAGTTGCCGCAAGTAAAAACAAAAATCCAAAAAATTTCTCTTTCATAGCTCACCTTATCTAAAGTTTTGTCACAAAACCTATTATTTTTACATACTAGGCATCATGATATAAAAACCATACTTC
The DNA here is from genome assembly GCA_964370155.1 of uncultured Oscillospiraceae bacterium. Taxonomy (GTDB): domain Bacteria; phylum Bacillota; class Clostridia; order Oscillospirales; family Ruminococcaceae; genus JAAYCI01. The sequence goes on along the minus strand of CAYJIC010000006.1, from coordinate 1,768 downwards.
TTCGGCAAAAAATCACATTGTAAAAAACACTTATGTGCTTTTTACAATGTGCTTGTATCATTTACTTGTGATGTGTGTAATTAGCCAAGTGCGTTAAAGTCTGTGGTAGCTTCGGTGTACACATCTTTGATTTGAGCAAGAGTGATGTTTTCCAAAGAGTTCTCAAGATTTACTACCAGTGCAATACCATCTTGAGCAATTACAGTTCCGTCAAGAACTTCTTGTTCTTCGGCTTTCAGCTCTCTGCTGGCCATGCCAATGTCGAATGTGCCTTCTTGAGCGCCAGTCATACCACCTGTGGAACCGATACCTTCAATGTTGATGGTAACATTTGGGTTGACAGCGTTGTAAGCTTCTTTGAGTTTCTCCATCAGAGGATATACAGATGTTGAACCGCCAACCATGATTTCGCCTTCTGGATTGGTAGATGTGAAAGCTTCGCCTTCTACTACGGAGATGAATCCTTCTTCGTCGGCAATAGCTTGGCCTTCAGCGCTCATGATAAAGTTGATAAAGTCTTGTGTGGCATCAGACAGTTCAGCACCTTTAAGAGTAGCGATGTTGAAAGGTCTTGCAACTGCATAAGAGCCGTCTTTAACATTTTCATTTGTAGCTTCTACGCCGTCTACGCTCAAAGCTTTAACAGTGTCGTTCAAAGAGCCTAGAGATATGTATCCGATAGCGCTGGGATCGTTTGCAACAGCGGTCAGTACTTTGCCTGTGCCGTCGTGTACGATGGCGTTTACGGTGGTGTTGTCTACGTCGTCTTCCATCACACCGGTGATTTCAACAAAAGCGCCTCTGGTGCCGGAACCGTCTTCACGAGTGATTACAGTGATGGGTGCTGCTTCGCCTTCTGCGGCTGCTGTAGAACCTGCTGTAGATGTTGCTTCTTCAGTAGCGCCACAACCGGCCAAAACAAAGCTCATCATTAAAAGTAGAGCTAAAATAATACTTACGTTCTTTTTCATTGTCGTATGTCTCCTTCACATATCGCATTGTTTTATTTTTTTCGTGCTACTAGGAAGTATAAATTTTCTATGTTAAATCAAAAAGCGTGTGAATGTTAAATCTGCGTAAAATAAGAATTTGGCTTAAAAACAACTAATAGTATACAGAATCATATATAAACATTAGATATCATTGTGCTTTTAAGAGGTAATTGATATAATAATAAAATAATTTGGGGTTTCAAATTGTATGGTAATATTGATGTATTATAGTTTTAGGAGGATGTGCATGTCGATTATTGAAATAAAGAATTTCACTAAAAAATATGGTAGCTTTACAGCAGTGAAAAACCTAAACCTTAGCGTTCCAAAAGGTGAAGTTGTAGGTTTTGTGGGAAAAAACGGTGCAGGAAAAAGCACTACTATACGCAGCATCATGGACATAATTCATCCAAGTGAAGGCACTATCACCGTATGTGGGATGGACAGCGTCAAACACACAAAAGAAATTAAAAAGCAAGTAAGCTATATTCCCAGCGAGTCCAGCTTTTATGAAAATGTCACGGTGGGTCAGCTACTTGAGTTTGCCATACAGTTCACTGATACATCTAAAGAAGAGATGAGCCAGCTGGCAGAGTATTTCGAGCTGGACACATCAAAAGTCATAGCCGAGCTAAGCCTTGGCAACAGAAAAAAAGTATCGCTTGTGCAGGGGTTATTGAAAAAGTCAGAGCTGATGATACTGGACGAGCCTACAAGCGGATTAGACCCACTGATGCAAAACAAGTTTTTCGAGCTACTTTTAAAAGAGAAAGAAA
>CAYJIC010000005.1:0-42325 GCA_964370155.1 uncultured Oscillospiraceae bacterium | reverse complement strand
CCTTTTTTAGCGCGACGGCCCGCATTACAAAAATGGATAAGCAGACATGTGCACAGATGGCAAACATGCGCTCTAGGCCGCCTATAAACAGTAAAAAATCAGACGGCATAGGTGCTATGATACCAAAAGCAATGACCAAAGTGTTTACGCCCACCAACAGCAATGCCTCTATACCACCGTGGCCCAGGCCGAAAACAATACTTTGCGATGTGCCTCGGTGTTTTTTCATTAAAGTCATGGCGATTAAACGCCCAGTTTCTTCAAAAATGCCTGCAGAAAAACACACAAGAAGACCAAAAACAACTGGATAACTGATAGCAAAAAGCTTGACACTCATAGTGCTTTGCAAAAAAGTAAGTAAAGGTATGCGAGTGAAAACTTGTGACATTAGAAAGGTTAATACTCCGGCAAAAAATGGAACTAAGAAAGCCTTGTCTTTAACAATGCAAAAAACCAAAGTGGTAAGGGGCACTCCGAAACAAATGAGAAGAGTAAATATGATAGCTACAGTTGTAAGCATAGTGGCGAATACTCCCGTTACAAAGAGTTAAATAACGTCTTTATCATAATATAATAGTATAAATGTAACAAAATTATAAGGGTACGTCAAGGAAATAACCATCAAAAAATATATATCGCAGGTAGTGAATTGACATTTGCAGGCACATTAGGTAATGTAGTATAAGGCGGTGAAAATGCGCCGATGAATGGAGAGAAAAAATGCTGGTAAGCGTGCAAAATATAGGTAAAAGTTTTTTAGATAAAGTAGTGCTTCGCGGGGTGAATTTAGAAGTTAATGCAGGGGATCGTATCGGGCTTTTAGGTGCAAACGGTGCCGGCAAAACCACGCTTTTAAATATGATAGCTAAAATATTGGAGCCGGACGAGGGCGAGATTATTCGTGCACGTGGTCTGGAGATAGGCTATTTGCGCCAAAATGATGCACTGGAAGGTGAAAACACCCTACAGCAGGAAGCTGAAAGTGCATTTGAGTCGGTGAGACTGATACAAAGGCAGATGGAAGAGTGCGCACAAAAACTAAAAAATGATCCTGAAAATACCCTGCTTTTGCGCGAATATGATAGCTTGCAGGTGAAGTTTGAATCAAAAGAAGGATACCACATCGAAGACAAAATAAACCGTGTGTTGACAGGGCTTGGTTTTGCTTCATTTGACAGAAATACAAAGGTGAGCACGTTATCAGGTGGCGAGAAAATGCGGTTTGGATTTGCCAAATTGCTTTTGGGCGAGCCCGATGTATTGATGCTGGATGAGCCTACAAACCACTTGGATTTTTCTATGCTCAATTGGCTGGAAGAATATTTATCTACGTACAAAGGTGCTATATTGGTGGTTAGCCATGATAGGTATTTTCTTGATGCCATTGCAAAAGACATCTGCGAGGTGGAGCGGTGCGGAGTTAGCCGATATACAGGCGGGTATACCAGCTTTGTTACTCAAAAGGCCGAACGACGCAAGACATGGCAACGAAGCTATGAAAAGCAGCAAGAGGAAATTGCGAAAATGGAGGATTATGTGCGCCGAAATTTGGCGAGGGCCTCCACCACAAAAATGGCGCAAAGTAGACGTAAAACACTGGAAAAAATGGAGCGGATCAGCCCGCCACCATCGATGGATAAAACAATATCGCTACGGTTTAGTTATGACGTGGAGCCTCACCAAAGTGTGATGATGTGCGAAAATTTCGGAGTGAGTGTAGGTGAAGGGGGAAATTCACGCGAGCTGTATAAAGATTTGAACCTTGAAATTTTGCGTGAGGAAAAAATAGCGTTGGTGGGCTTGAACGGTGTAGGGAAATCCACATTTTTGAAAGCTATACAAAATATCATGCCGCATAAAGGCGCAGCCAGATGGGGTGGCAATGTAAAGCTGGGATATTTCGACCAAGAGCTGTCAGGCCTGCCGATGGATGAAACTGTACTGGAAGCAGTGCACAGCAGATACCCAACCAAAACCGAGTTTGAAATCCGCACAGCGCTGGGACGACTTTTGCTGGAAGGTGAAACTGTTTATAAAAAAGTACGTGAGCTTTCGGGTGCAATGCGTGCTAAGGTAGCATTTGCCATTTTGCAGATGCAAAGGGCAAATGTGCTTGTTTTGGACGAGCCGACGAACCATTTGGACTACAGGGCGAAAGAGGTGTTAGAGGCTACTCTGCGCAGCTTCACAGGCACGATATTGGTAGTTAGCCATGATAGATATTTTCTGCAACGTGTTCCTACCACCATTTTAGAGATGACACCACAAGGCTTTATTCGGTATGACGGCAACTATGACGACTATAAAGCAAAGCAAAGTGCTGAAGAAGAAAATAAAGCATCCACACCGCAAGAAATCGAAAATATTGAAAAAGAAAACAAGCCAGGCGGAAAACGAACCAAGGAAGAGAGAGCCCAGCAAGCACAAAAACGTCAGCGGATATCAGAACTTGAAAAGCTAATAGCTGCACTGGAAAATGAAATAGATGAGGCCACAGCTGCTCTTGAAAATCCTGAAAATGCCGCCGACTTTGCCTTGCTTACTAAATACAGCGAGATGCTGGACGATAGCAACATAGCGTTGGAAGAAGCCATGGAGGAATGGATGGGCCTTGTGTAGGCGCGAATATTGGCACAAACTTAAAATACAAAAAGTAATATATGCATCAATTATTACAAAACAAAACCATGCAGAGGGGAGACCCAAGGCATGGTTTTGTTTTAGAAGTATAAACAATATTTAAGATAGAAAAAATAATTTTGCTTGTGAATGCAGTCGAAATCAATCTACATTGCGTTATTATAAATAAAATTTAGACAAATAGTAAATCGAATAATTAGTTTTTCAGTGCTTGCATCGGTGCGGGGATGCGTCCGCCGCGGGATATAAAAACAGAGGGTGAAGATGTGTTTATGGGCATCACAGGTCCATAGCCTAAAAGTCCGCCAAAGTCCAGTACATCGCCGGTATTTTTGCCAATAGCAGGGATGACACGGACAGCGGTGGTTTTTTGGTTCACCATACCGATGGCGGCTTCATCCGCTATCATGGCAGACAAAACTTCGGGTGGGGTATCGCCGGGAACAACTATCATATCCAAGCCAACGCTACACACAGCCGTCATGGCCTCCAGTTTTTCAAGGGAAAGCAGGCCTTTTTCAGCAGCGGCAATCATGCCGGCGTCTTCGCTTACAGGGATGAATGCACCGGATAGTCCGCCGATAAGTCCGCTGGCCATCACACCGCCTTTTTTAACAGCGTCGTTTAAAAGGGCAAGTGCGGCGGTGGTGCCCCAGCCGCCAACGCTTTCAAGGCCCATTTCTTCCAAAACAGCAGCCACACTGTCACCCACGGCAGGCGTGGGTGCTAATGATAAATCCACAATGCCAAACGGAACACCTAAAGCCTTGCCGGCCACTTCGCCCACCAGCTGGCCCATACGGGTGATTTTAAACGCAACTTTTTTCACGGTTTCGGCCACTTGTTCAATGGGGGCATCTTTTGGTAGTTTTTCAAGGGCGCTGCGCACAGCACCGGGGCCGGATACACCCACATTAATGGCGCAGTCAGGCTCGCCCACACCGTGGAAAGCACCCGCCATAAACGGGTTATCATCCGGAGCATTGCAAAATACCACCAGCTTTGCAGGCCCTATGCAATTGCGCTTGGCAGTAAGCTCGGCAGCTTCTTTGATAACAGGACCCATCATTGCCACGGCATCCATGTTTATGCCACTTTTTGTAGAGCCGATGTTTATTGAGGCACACACGGCTTGTGTTTCAGACAAAGCACGTGGCAAGCTGTTTATCAAAGCCTCATCACCGGCCGAAAATCCCTTGTGTACTAAAGCAGAAAAGCCACCGATGAAGTTTACGCCAGTGGCAGCGGCGGCCTTGTCTAGCGTTTTGGCAAACTGCACGGGGTCGGCGTCTTTACAACATGCCAGTAACATGGAAATAGGCGTTACTGAAATGCGCTTGTTCACAATCGGAATACCGTATTCCGAGGAAATAGACTCACACACAGGCACTAAATATTTAGCCCGGCTTACAATTTTTTCATAAATTTTACGACAAGCTTCGTCGGGATTTGGATCGGCACAATCTAAAAGGCTGATACCCATGGTGACGGTACGAACATCCAAATGTTCATCCGACAACATGCGGATGGTTTCTATTATATCGCTGGTATTAATCATAAGGTAAAATATCCTTTACGCAAAGTGTATATAGGTATGTTTATAACGAATAGTATAATCATTAAATGCGATGCATCGCGTCAAAAATATCTTGACGTGTAACGTTTATGGTGACGCCGAGTTCATCGCCGGCAAGGTGAAGTTTCTCGGCAAGCTCAGAAAAGTCGACACCGTCGTTTGGTAATGTGGCAATCATAATCATGGCAAATGTGCCACGTAATATAGTTTGTGTAACCTCTTCAATATTCGCTCCGTTTTCGGAGCACAGGGTGCTGACCTTGGCCAAAATACCAACTTTGTCTGTACCCACCACCGTAATAACTGCTTGCATAATTTTCCTCCAAAATTGTTTGCCCGAAAGGGATATGGATAAATACTTCACAAATAGTATAACAAAAAATACAGGCTAAGAAAAGAGGAGATTTTGACTTTACACACAGTATCCTATATAATGTAAGGCAACTTTAAAAATAAAAAGGTCGCATTTTGGCCGCAGGGAGGAAACCATGGATAAACTTTTAACCATACTTGAAAATAATGCGCAACTAACGCTGGAGGAAATGGCGGCCATGGTAGATAGCACGCCTGAAAGTGTAGCAAAAAAGATAGATGAGTATAAAAAGCTGGGTGTACTAAGAGGCACGCGCACATTGATAGACTGGGAAAAAGTGGGTGGAAATGGCGTGCAGGCTATTATAGAAGTGCGCGTATCACCACAAAAAGGCAACGGGTTTGATGACATAGCACAAAACGTGGCAAACCTGGACGGTGTAGACGGTGTGTTATTGATGAGCGGTGGATATGACTTATCAGTGACTATCTCCGGGGCTACGTTCCAAGAGGTGGCCTTGTTTGTAGCACGTAGATTGTCGCCAATGGATGGTGTGTTGTCTACGGCCACTCATTTCGTTTTGCGTGTGTATAAAAAAGATGGTGCACTTTATGAAAATGAGCAAAAAGATGAAAGACTGGAAAGTATATAAAGGCCTATTATTTATAGTTTTGATAAAGGTAGAGGGTAAAGTGAGCTTTGCCCTAAGAAAGGTGATGGGTCTATGGACTATAACAAGCTAATAGCAAAAGGCGCAAAAGATATGCGTCCGTCCGGGATACGTAAATTTTTTGATATTGCTGCTGAGATGGATGATGTAATAACACTTGGTGTGGGCGAGCCTGATTTTAAAACGCCGTGGCAAATAAGACAAGCAGGAATAAAAAATTTGGAACAAGGGCATACATTCTATACATCTAATGCAGGTATGATGGAACTTCGCAGTGAGATTTCAAAGTACTTAGACAGACGTTTTGGAATGAAGTATGACTCAAAAGAAGAAGTGCTGGTGACAGTGGGTGGCAGTGAAGCTATTGATGCTGCCATACGTGCAGTGATAAATCCGGGCGATGAGGTGCTGATTCCCGAGCCCAGTTTTGTGTGCTATCATCCTATTACCACGTTGGTGGGTGGGATACCGGTGCCCATTGCGCTGAAAAATGAGGACAATTTCAAGCTTACTGCAAAAGCATTGAAAGAGGCTATCACAGAAAAAACCAAAATGCTTATTTTTCCGTTTCCATGTAATCCTACTGGCGCGGTGATGCGTAGGGAAGATATCGAGCCGATTGTAGAGGTGTTGCGTGATACAGATATCGTGGTGCTTACCGACGAGATATACGCCGAGCTTACTTTTGGTGGAGAAAAACATGTGTCGCTAGCCACATTCGATGGTATGCGAGAGCGTACTATTGTATCAAGTGGGTTTTCAAAATGCTATGCAATGACAGGCTGGCGGCTTGGCTATGCGTGTGGGCCTAAACCGCTTATAGAGGTGATGCATCGTATACATCAAGCGGCTATTATGTGTGCGCCTACCACCAGCCAGTACGCTGCTGTAGCAGCCATGAAAGAATGTGACGATGAAATAGTCATGATGCGAGACGAATATGACATGCGTCGTAAGTTTTTGATGAAAAAGTTTGAAGAATTAAATATTCCATGTTTTGAGCCGGAAGGTGCGTTTTATGTTTTTCCTGATATTCGGGGCACCGGCCTTTCCAGCGATGATTTTTGTGCAAAGCTATTGGAAGAAGAAAAAGTAGCCGTGATACCGGGTAGCGCTTTTGGTGAAAGTGGCGAGGGATTTGTACGCATCAGCTATGCGTATTCTCTTGACCATCTCAAGCGTGCAGTGGAGTGTATAGGTCGGTTTATGAAACGTCAAAAATGAGAGAAAATACATTGATGCATCCACATGTATATGCAAAAAAAGTAGCCTGCAGAGACACGCAGGCTATTTGTGGTGCGATAGAATATTTTTTCAAAGTAATGCCATGCACAGAAAAGCTCACACCCGACAGTAAAGTGCTGATAAAGCCGAACTTGCTTCGTGCAAATACTCCTGACAAAGCTGTTACCACCCATCCGGTTGTGATATATGCTATTATAAAGTCGCTGAAAAAGCGCGGAGTAACGGATATCACCGTGGCGGATTCGCCGGGTGGGCGACACACAAGTTCAGTGATGAAAAATATATACAAAACCTGCGGAATAGACGAAGTATGTAAAAAAACAAATGTTAAAACATATATAGATGATGAGTTTGCAACACTGAAAACAAACGGGGAGATGGTGCGCGAGTTTACGGTTTTGGCGCCTGTGAAGGACTGTGACTTTATCATAAATGTGCCAAAAATGAAAACCCATGTTCTCACAAGAGTGTCGTGTGCTGTGAAAAACTTATTTGGATGTGTGCCGGGCCTGCAAAAGGCAGAGTTTCATATGAGGTTTCCCGAAAAAGAAGATTTTTCATCTATGATCGTGGACTTGTGTTGTGCAGTGAAAGCAGACATGCATATTGTAGACGGACTGATTGCCATGGAAGGGGATGGACCGGGTAGTGGCACACCACGCAGATGTGATCTTTTGTTTTGTGGTGGGGACCCATATCTTGTAGACATGGTAGTATCACAGGCAATGCAGATGCCGATGATGGAAGTACCGATATTAAAAGCGGCAAACAAAAGAGGCTTATGCCCTGAAAACTTGCCGGAAAACACACTGATAGGTGACGATGCGGCAAAACAGCCCATATCAGATTTCAAGCCGCCTCGCAGCTACACTGGAAAACTGGACTTTTCGTCGAGTGCGCCTAAATTATTACGACCTGTAATATCGCTTGTGGCGACGAAAATAGCACCCAAACCATGGGTAATTAAGTCGAAATGTATAACTTGCAGGAAATGTGCTGAAATTTGTCCACAAAAAACCATCACCATGGAAAAATCGGTGGCAAAAATTGATTATACAAAATGTATTAAATGTTTTTGCTGCCATGAAGTTTGCCCGGTGCACGCAGTGGATATAAAGCGCGTGGGGCTGTTCGGACACTAACAAGGAGAGAACAAATGAATATTCGTCATGCAACCATAGAAGATATGGATAGCCTTTTACAATTGCGATTTGCATTTTTAGAAGAGTTTCGCAATGTGTCGCAAAAAACAGAAGAAAAGCTGAAACCTGCGCTGGAAGATTTTTTCACTGCAAATTTAGGTGGTGAGAACTTTGCGGCGCTGATGGGTTTTATAGGCGATAAACCGATATGCACAGCTTTTTTCACGGTGGCGGCAATGCCTCCGAATGACCAGTATCCAAACGGTAGGGTGGCATACGTGTCAAATGTATATACTGTTCCGGAGTATCGCAAAAAAGGATATGCAAGACATTTGATGGAAAAACTGGTGCAGACGGCATATGAAATGGACGTTACTGCTATAAATCTGAACGCATCGACAGCGGGCAGACCACTGTATGAGAAGTTGGATTTTGCGGTGCTTACAGATACTGCGATGCGACTACAGCTGCATAATGATGCACAATGAGATGGAGCGTATATCTTGAATGGAGGGTATTTGGATGAACAGGGTAGTGGTGAGAGCGCCGGCAAAGTTAAACCTTGCCTTGGCAGTGACAGGTCTTACCGATGGCGGATATCATTTAGTTGATATGATAATGCAGGCAGTGGATGTGTGGGAGACGGTGGAAGTGGTAAAAAGTATGGGTTATTCGTTGCGTTTGCCGAATAGCCTTATTCCTGCTACCGATAAAAACACAGCCACAAAAGCGGCCAAGATTTTTTTTGAACAAACAGGCCTTTTGGCAGGGGCGGATATCACTATACACAAAAAAGTGCCAACCAGGGCAGGTATGGCCGGAGGTAGCGCAGATGCGGCAGCAGTGCTGGTAGGCTTGAATGAGCTATATGGTGCGCGTCTTTCACTTGACGAGATGTGCGAGATGGGCGTGCAGGTGGGTGCGGACGTACCGTTTTCTCTGCTTGGCGGCACAGCTCGAGTATTTGGAATTGGCGAAAAAATGACAGCCCTTGATGCGATACCTGAATGTTATTTTGCTATTGCTATGCCTAAAGGTGGGGTGTCTACGCCTTTGGCATATAAGCGCTTTGACGAGATGGGAAGCCCGTTTACTCCCGACATAGAAGCTGCTTGTGATGCGATTAAAGCAGGAAGCCTAAAGGCGTTATGCATACATATGCAAAATATGCTAGAGCCTTCAAACGGCGACGATACCACGGTTGCGCTGCGTAAAATAATGGATGATGAGGGTGCAATAGCTTCTATGATGACAGGCAGTGGCGCGGCTGTTTTCGGTATGTTCGAGACGAAAAACCAGGCAGAAATAGCAGCACAGAAAGCGAAAAATATTGCAGTGGAAGTATTTGTGGCACAGCCTGTAAGCACAGGTCCGCAAATTGTTGAAATGACATAACATGAAAACTAGTTTCCATACATACAAAAAACAAAAATTTCCCTTGCATTTCACACAAAAAAGTTGTAAACTAATTATTAGCACTCACATAGCGTGACTGCTAAAAAGTAATATGAACTACATTTAGGAGGCATACATGAGACAGTTTAAAGCAGAGAGTAAACGTTTGCTTGATTTGATGATCAACAGCATTTACACACATAAAGAGATATTTCTAAGAGAGCTTATAAGCAACGCATCCGATGCGGTGGATAAGCTATATTTTTTGTCGCTTACAGATGATAGCGTAAACATGGCTAGGGAAGACTTTGCCATTACCATCACATCCGATAAAGAAAACGCAACATTGCAGATTACCGATAACGGGCTTGGCATGGATAAAGCTGATCTTGAAAGCAACCTAGGCGTTATTGCAAAAAGTGGTAGCCTTAGCTTTAAAACAGAGAACGACGCGGCGAAGGATATTGATATCATCGGGCAGTTTGGCGTTGGGTTTTACTCGGCCTTTATGGTGGCGAAAAAAGTGACGGTTATTTCGCGCGCATTTGGTGCAGAGGAAGCATACAAATGGGAAAGCAAGGGCGCCGACGGGTACACTGTGACAAAAGCACAGCGTGACGAAGTGGGCACAGATATTATATTGGTGATGAAAGAGGATACCGAGGACGAAAGCTACAGCGAGTTTTTAGACGAATATCGTCTAGAGCAACTGGTGAAAAAATACTCAGACTATGTGCGCTATCCTATAAAGATGGATAAAACAAAACAACGCAAGAAACTGGGCTCGGAAGATGAGTACGAAAGCTATACCGAGCTGAGCGTTTTGAATAGCATGGTACCGATTTGGAAACGCAAAAAAAGCGAGGTACAGGAAGAAGACTACGCAAACTTCTACAAAGAAAAGTTTTCTGACTATCAAGATCCGGCAAAAGTTATCCAAAGTAGTACTGAAGGCACGGCTACTTACAATTCGCTTTTGTTTATTCCTTCAAATCCGCCATTTAACTACTATACAAAAGAATACGAAAAAGGCTTGCAACTATATGCCAGCGGCGTGTTGATCATGGAGAAATGTGCCGATTTGCTGCCCGATTATTTTAGCTTTGTAAAAGGCGTGGTAGACAGCCAAGACCTTTCACTGAATATTTCACGCGAGATGCTGCAACATGATCGTCAACTGAAACTTATTCGTACATCACTTGAGAGAAAAATCAAAAACGAGCTAAAATCTTGGCTGGTAAATGGCCGTGAAGAGTACGAATCCTTCTTTAAGAACTTTGGCTTGCAGCTTAAAGTAGGTGCATATTCGGGCTTTGGTGCCGAGGTTGAAAACCTAAAAGATCTACTTTTGTTTTTATCTGCTACCGATGACAAGCTGAAAACACTAAAAGAATATGTAGAGAATATGCCGGAAGATCAAAAGTATATTTACTACGCCGCAGGCGATAAAGATGCAAAAACGCGTCTTCTCAGCTTGCCACAGGCAGCGCTGTTAAAAGAAAAAGGCTTTGATTTCTTATTGCTGAGTGAAGATGTAGACGAGTTTGTTTTGCAGATAATGAGAAATTATGACGAAAAAGAATTCCGTAATATTACAGGCGGAGAAGATTTAGGCCTTGAAAGCGAAGAAGAAAAAGAAGAAGTGAAAAAGCAAAATGAAGACAATAAAGAGCTGTTTTCATTTATAAAAGAAGCACTTTCTGATAACGTGAAAGAGGTAAAAGCTTCGGGTCGCATGGGTGAAAACCCTGTTATACTGACATCAGAAGGCGGCCTGTCCATAGAAATGGAAAAGGTGCTGAACAGTATGCCGACTGAAGAAAAAGTGGAAAGCACAAAGGTGCTTGAGATAAACCCAGACCATGCGTTGTTCACAAAATTGCAGGTGTTGTTCGATGAAGACAAAGAACTTCTGAAAACTTACGCAGAACTTCTTTACGATCAGGCGCTGTTGATTGCCGGTCTTCCGGTAAATGATCCTGCAGAGTATAGCCGCAAAGTAAGCCTTTTACTGGCAAAATAAATTAGCATAAATTTACATAAGACTCTCTTGTAGACATGTTGTCTGCAGGAGAGTTTTTATGTGGATCAGTAAACGAATATCAGTAAAGTTAATTGTAAATATATATGTAAAGACATTAATATGTATAAATGTGTGTACACTACAATATCTTAAATACTACCGGTGTATCGCATATCGGTAAAAAAAATAATATTCGTTGTTTCGCAACAAAATGCACATATAATATTCAAAGCAAATCTTTGAGTATAGTCTTCGTCGAAATGAACAAAAACAAACTATGGTTTTTGTTGACGAAATAGGTAAAAATTATCCGAAAATCTTGGACATTCCTGTGAAAATATGATAAAATCAGAAAATATAAGTGTCTGCTTGTTGTAAATTATTAATTAGAATAAAGTGGGGCATCAAGTGGGCGAAAGGGGATAAATCATATGAGTGTAACACCTGACAAAATTCGGAACGTCATGCTGGCGGGCCATTCGGGCACCGGCAAAACCACCTTGGCAGAGGCGATGTTGTTTTACACCAAAGGCACAGATCGCTTTGGTAAGGTGGAAGAAGGAAATACCACAATGGATTTTGATCCCGAAGAGGCAAAACGCACAGCGTCTTTGTCTGCGGCAATAGCTTCGGTGGATTGGGATGATCACAAGATAAATTTAGTGGATGTTCCGGGATTGTTTGACTTCGAGCTGGGCATGTATGAAGGTATAAATGCGGTAGAGAGTGTGCTTATTACTATATCTGCACGCAGCGGCCTTACCGTTGGCGCACAGAAGGCGTATCGCTTGGCTGAAAAGCGTGGCAAGGCAAGAATGATTTATATAAGTAAAGTTGATGCAGAAAATGCACGTTTTTATAGGGTGTTTGATGCATTGAAGGAAGAATTTGGCAATTCACTTTGTCCTATTGTAGTACCATATGACAATGATGGCCAGGTGGTGTTTGTAAACCTTATTTCAGAAAAAGCGTTTGTATATGACGAAAAAGGCGTTCCCACACAGGTGGATGTGCCGGACTTGAGCGATAGATACGAAGAAGTAAAAAATGCTATGATGGAAGCAGTAGCTGAAACCGATGATGCATTGATGGAAAAATTCTTTGCCGGTGAAGCATTCACCATAGATGAGATCACCGAGGGACTTCGCATAGGCACAAAAACGGGTACTATTACACCGGTGTTGTGTGGCGTGTCTACCGAGATGGCAGCTTTGGACATGCTTTTGCGCAATATTAAAGATTTGCTACCAAGTGCGCAACGTGGCGGTGCAATGGCAGCTACAGACAAGGCCGGAAACGCAATAGAAATAGATTGCGCCACCTCCGGAAAATTAGCCGCATATGTGTTTAAAACAGTGGCGGATCCGTTTGTGGGCAAGCTTTCTTATGTGAAAGTAGTGCGTGGCGTCATGAAGAGTGACTCGGCCGTAGTGAACAGTACCACAGGCGAAAACGAGAAAATGGGCAAACTGCTGTTCTTAAAAGGTAAAAAGCAAATTGATACCTCGGATATATCGGCAGGCGATATGGGTGCGGTGACAAAATTGCAAGGCACAAAAACAGGAGACACATTGTGCGATCCCGGCGACATTGTGAAAATTGACGAGCCGATGTTCCCGACACCGACATACACCATGGCGTTGCGAACCACTAAAAAAGGTGATGAAAGTAAAATTTCTTCTGCCATGCACAGACTGCTGGAAGAAGATCGCACTCTTACATATAGGGTAGACTCTGAAACAGTGCAGCAGCTGCTTAGTGGGCTGGGTGAGCAGCACCTGGATGTTGCGGTAAGCAAACTTAAAACGAAGTTTGGTATTGATGTAGCGCTGGACGAGCCTCGCATGGCTTATCGTGAAACACTGCGCAAAAAAGTGCGTAAGCGTGCCCGTCATAAAAAGCAAACAGGTGGCCACGGCCAGTTTGGTGATGTGGACATAGAATTTGAGCCAATCGAGTCAGACGAGCTTATCTTTGAGACTAAAGTAGTTGGAGGAAGCGTACCTAAAAACTTCTTCCCAGCCGTTGAAAAGGGCTTGCGTGAAGCTACGTTGCACGGTGTTGTGGCGGGATATCCCGTGGTAGGCTTGAAAGCCACTCTTTGGGATGGCAGCTACCATCCTGTAGACTCTTCCGAAATGGCGTTTAAGATGGCCGCCAAAAAGACATATAAAGAAGCACTTCCAGGCGGTAGCCCGGTGATATTAGAGCCAATTGGCGTGCTGAAAGCATATGTGCCGGATAGTAATACAGGCGACATCATGGGTGAGGTAAATAAGCGTCGTGGTCGTGTAATGGGTATGAACCCCGGTGAAGACAGTCTGCAGCTGGTGGAGGCAGAAATTCCACAAAGTGAGATGCATGACTTCACCACATATATGCGTCAACTGACGCAAGGACGCGGTTATTATACGTTCGAGTTTATACGTTACGAGCCGCTACCACAAACTTTGGAAGCAAAAGTGGTGGAGGATGCCAAGAAGATTTTTACAGAAAAAGACGACGAAGACTGATAGAGATTGTCTATATTGCGTCAAAATATTGTCTGAAAACAGTTGACAAGTAAAGTTAAATGTACTATAATGACACTCGAATTCACAAATGATGAAAAGCGGCAGATTGCCGCTTTTCATCATTATATATAATAGTGAATAGTATAAAAATGATACATTGAATGTTACTTCAACAAATTTGTAGATTTTTTTACCGGTGAAGGAGTTAATCGTAATTATGAAGACCAAAGAAATTATTGTAACACAAGCGGGCCTTGTAAAGTTGGAAGAAGAGTTGAATTATCTGAAAACTGCTAAGCGCAAAGATGTGGCAGAAAAAATTAAAGTTGCGCGTGGTTATGGTGATTTGTCTGAAAATAGTGAATATGATGAGGCCAAGAACGAGCAAGGAATGGTTGAAAGTCGGATTGCCGAGCTGGAAAAAATGCTGAAAAATGTGCATATTCTAGACGAAGATGAAGTGAGCACTGATTATGTGATGGTGGGAAGTCACGTGCGTGTGAAGGATTCTGATGGCGATATAGACGAGTATGATATTGTAGGCTCGACAGAAGCTGATCCGGTAAATGGTAAAATCAGCGATGAGTCTCCGGTAGGCGCTGCGCTGATGGGACATAAAGTGAACGATGTAGTAAATGTTACACTTCCTAATGATAGCGTGATTTCATACACGGTTTTAGAAATCGGTAAGGTAGAGTTGTAGTTTTAGCTATATGCAAATGTATAGTCGATTAAAAGGTGCTGCGAATTTTAGATTTAGCAGTACCTTTTTTAGTATATTTTTTGTAGATAATATTTCAAGCAAAATTAAAATATTAGAAAACTTAATATCAATATTTTTGCTTAATTTTAAACAAAAATGAAGTAAAAATCGAAAAAATCAGTATTAATTTAGAAATTTTGAAGTAAAATAGTTGTTTAAACGCAATTTATCGGATTTGAGGCTCGAAGTAAAAAACACAAATATCAGATTTATTAATATAGTGAGGAGAGTGCGGTCATGAAAAAAATGGTATGGATAGTTATTGTGTGTTTTGTTGTGGCGCTTGCGGCTTGTGGCGAGGAAGAGTCTGCAAGTAGCGCATCGGTAGCTTTACCGGAGTTTACCATTCCACTGACACCGGCCAGTAGTACGTCTGAAGATGCGGTAGCATCCAGTGAGCCGGTGGTGTCTTCTGTGCCGGCAAGTTCTGTTGCACCTAGTAGTGTCAGTGTGGCGCCGGAGCCAAACCCCGCCCCTAAGTTTATTGAAAACACGCCTGCGCCGGGAGTGGATCTTACTACTGAAACGGTAAATGTTTTATATAAAACTGATGTAACAAGCACAGTAAATGCTATTTTAACCACTGATCCAACATCGATTAACACCACCGCATTTTACGATTATTTTAATCGCGGCCAAGCGCTGAGTGGTGCAGTAAGTAAAGCACGTGTATACGCAGTGGATAGTTCGGGCAAAACGTTGTCGTTTGACTTGCCTGATCTTACGAAAACGTATTATGTGCTAAGTAATGCTGCTGAAGACGCTACCGGCACATGGCAAAGCACTATATCTATAGTGAAAGTATATGAACCAAATAGTGTGCAGATCACATCGGCTACAAGGCAGGCAGATGCCAATGGAATGGTGAATATTTCGGTGCAGACGTCGTTGCCGTGTGTACTTCATGGTGTGGTGTATACTGCGGACAATATGCCAACAGCACAGCAGGTGAAGGATGGTGGCGCAGGATTTAGTGGAACAGTGATCTCCAAAGCCACAGTAAGCACAAGTACAGGCGGAGTACCGTATGCAGGCACATTACAATTTTCCAATATACAAGCGGGCGGCACATATTATGTATATATAGCCGCAGAGATAGGCAATGGGCTTAGTGAGGTATATAAGCTTGATATCACGGTATAAATAAAATATATACAATCGAAATAATTTAAATGCTGCTTTACATGGGTTGTAAAGCAGCATTTTTGTTTGTGCACACAAAAACCGGCATACCTTTGCCAAGGTATGCCGGAATATAAGAGCATATTACATTTCTATGTATGCGTCTCTTTGTGGGCCTACAGACACATGTGTGATAGGCACGCCCAAACTTTTTTGAATGTATGCGATGTAATCACGTGCTGCTGTGGGCAAGTCTTCTTTTTTACGTACGTCTGAGATATCAACACCCCATCCGGGCAATGTCTCAAATATTGGCTTAGCTCTGTCCAGTTTTGAGCCATAGGGGAAATCTTGTGTTTGTACACCATCGATTTCATATGCCACACATACTGGAATATCTTTGCGATATGAAAGCACATCCATCATGGTAAGTGCTATCATGTCGGCGCCTTGCATACGGCAACCATAACGAGAAGCTACCACATCAAACGGACCCACACGACGTGGGCGACCTGTTGCCGCACCGTATTCGCCGCCGATCTCGCGTAGTTTATCGGCATCTTCGCCAGACCATTCAACTACAAATGGGCCGCCGCCCACAGCTGTGGAATATGCCTTGGTAACACCGATGCTTTTGTCTAGCTTGCGACCCGGGACACCTGCACCAATAGGCGCAAATGAAGCTAATGTGGTGGAAGAAGATGCATATGGATAAATACCATAATCGATATCACGCAAAGCACCTAGCTGAGCCTCGAACAAAATTTTACCGCCGTCACTATCCATCTTGGTTAGATATGTGCCGGTATCTATAATATATGGACCGAATTCTTCTGCACGGCGTTTCAAGCTGTCCCACACATCATTGAACGAAAGAGCCGGAGCATCATAAAGCTTTGTTACTGTTAAATTTTTATAGTCGATATAATCACGAATTCGGTCTTTTAGGTTGTCTAGTTCCAATAAATCGCCGGCACGAAGCGCCTTGCGCAGATATTTATCAGCATAAGCCGGTGCAATACCCCGTCTTGTAGAACCTTGAGCGGCTTTGCCCAGGCGATCTTCTTCCAGCTGATCAAGTAAAGGATGCATCTCAAGACACAGTGCAGCACGATCACTTATTTTTAAATGTCCTGGGTCAATAACTATTCCTTTTTCTTGCAAAGTATTTACTTCTTTTGAAAGGTGATTTAGGTCTATAACCATGCCGGGGCCCATAACACAGGCGACTTCTTCGCGCAAAATACCACTTGGTAATAGATTGAGCACAAACTTTCCACGCTCGTTAATCACGGTATGACCGGCATTGTTGCCGCCTTGGTAGCGGACCACAACATCGTAATCTTGGCTAAGCAAGTCAACCATACGGCCCTTGCCTTCGTCGCCCCAGTTAATTCCGGTAATTGCTGTTAACATATCTTTCCCCTTTATAATTAAGTTTATTTCCTAGCCTATATCACCATGGGTATTGTACCATAGCTGACGCTTTCAAACAACAAAAAGTTATAAATATAATTTATTTTTATGAAATTATTTAACACTGATTCATTAAAAATTTATTTTATTTAATATTTACCAATATTGTTTTCAAAAAACACCTTGACAAGTATCGAAAAACACGTTATAAAAATAATAACAATATTATTAATACATATTTTATATTTTGTGTTTATACGTTGTTTTTGTTTATATTTTTCACCTAAAAGGAGGGTGAGCGAAATGGTATTTGAACATATTCAACAAATTCTGATGGATCAGCTGGATTTAGATAGAGACGACATCACCATGGAGTCTGACATTGTGGAAGACTTGGAAGCAGATAGCTTGGATGTTGTAGATCTTGTGATGACCATAGAAGATGAGTATGACTTGGAAGTGCCCGATGATCAAATTGAAAACTTCCGTACAGTTGGCGATGTTGTCGGCTATATTACAGACAACACCTAATAAAATAATTCACACCATAATGTGCCGCATCAAGCGGCACATTATTATTTGACGTAAAAGCGCGATACAGATATAATATCATTATGATAATGTCTTAGGGAGGAGTTGCCGATGAGCAATAATAAAAAAATGGTGGATGCTATCACTTCACAAAGTGAGGATTTCACCCAGTGGTATACCGATATCTGCCTAAAAGCAGAACTTGTTGATTATTCTTCTGTAAAAGGATTTACTATCTTACGTCCATATGGCCAGGCTATTTGGGAGAATATTCAGCGTGTTTTAGACGCTAAGTTTAAAGAAACCGATCATGAAAATGTGGCTATGCCGCTTTTAATACCTGAAAGTCTTTTGCAAAAAGAAAAAGATCATGTGAGTGGTTTTGCGCCCGAGGTAGCTTGGGTTACACGTGGCGGTAGTGAAGAATTGGAAGAGCCTTTGTGCATACGTCCCACAAGTGAGGCGCTTTTTTGTGATCACTGGTCGCATGTTTTACACAGCTGGCGTCAGCTTCCGTTATTATATAATCAGTGGTGCAGTGTATTGCGCTGGGAAAAAACCACCAGGCCTTTTTTGCGTACACGTGAGTTTTGGTGGCAGGAAGGTCATACCATTCACGAAACAGCCGAAGAAGCTATTGCCGAAACAAAGCAACAGCTGGAAACATATGCCGAGGTATGTGAAAAAGCCTTGTGTATGCCGGTTGTTCGTGGCGTGAAAACCGAAAGCGACAAGTTTGCCGGTGCCGAGGATACCTATGCTATCGAGGCTATGATGCGTGACGGTAAAGCGTTGCAAGCCGGTACGTCTCATTATTTTGGCGACGGATTTTCAAAAGCGTTTGACGTTACGTTCACAGGCAGAGACAATACTTTGCAATATCCTTTTGAAACATCATGGGGCGTTTCCACTCGTTTGATCGGTGGCCTTATTATGGCTCACGGCGACGACAACGGCCTTGTTTTGCCACCTGCTATTGCACCTTTCCAAGTGGTGATTGTACCGGTGGCACAACATAAAGAAGGTGTGTTGGAAGCTGCTACTGACTTAAAAAAGCGTTTGTCATCATCCTTCCGCATAAAGCTGGATTCAAGCGACAATTCACCCGGCTGGAAGTTTAGCGAGTGGGAAATGCGTGGAGTGCCATTGCGGCTTGAAATCGGACCCAAAGATATCGCAAACCAGCAATGTGTTCTGGTACGCAGAGATACAAGGGAAAAAATATTTACTCCGCTTGCAGATCTTGAAACAGTTATACCTACTTTGCTTGACAGCATTGCCGAGAATTTATACAATCAAGCCCTTGAGACCGTTGCCTCTCATAGCTGGGAATGTGCGACTATGGACGATGTTTTTGCCATCACAAAGGAAAATACCGGATTTTTATATACTATGTGGTGTGGCGAAGAGGCCTGCGAGGATAGTATGAAGGAGCAAACAGGATTTGCCAGCCAGTGTATGCCATGGGATCAAAAGCACCTGTCGGACACTTGTCCTATTTGTGGAAAAGAAGCAAAGCATATGGTGATGTGGGGCAAAGCGTACTAAAAACACATATATATGCTAAAATTTTGCCATGAAATAGGCTTATAGAATAATAATTCAGCACATAAAAACCCCTCGGATAATAGGTATCCGAGGGGTTTTATGATTTTTATTTAATAGTAGTATCTCCGAACAAATTAAAACGCTGAAGCTTTTTTCTATCTTCGTCGTTGTCGCATTCAACAGATGCCTTAGAAATGGTGCCGCCCTCAATCAATTTGGCAAAACCAATTAGCTGGCATAATGTGCTTTTTAAATTCAGGCGGTCACCTTCATCTGTGACCATATATACATTACCTTCACAACTGTCCAGCACTTCGGTGAATTGTTTTAAATCAAAATTTTGTATTTCCATTTAGAGTTCCTCCATTTTGTTCTATATATTCTATATGTAAATGACACAAAAATCATCTCTACACTTGTAGTATACCAAATATAAAAATATAAATCAAGAAAAACTTAAGTAAAAAATAAACGATAATAAATGAAATAAATACTTGTGTTTTCTTTGTTAATGATGCTAGATAGGCAAGAATACAGTATAATCATTCAGGGTGAAGATATTAAACAGATGCCCTTGTGCGTCTATAAGAAGCTGGGCGTAGGCGGTATCTCTTGTGATAAAAACAGCATTTTCAAGTGGAATATTCCCCTGCAATAAATCCTCACGAGTGTTAATCATATCAATGGCTAAATCATTTTGGCTGCCGCGCGCCAACAGATAGAAGTTGGTGGGCATACCGCTAAGTGCTGCACGCATGGCGAGAGGCCTATCTTCGTTCATTTCCAGCTGATACAGTACCCTGCCTTGTAACGCAACCTTGTCCCAGTTTTCAGGTGCTGTATAGGCGGTCGGGACAATCGGTGCATCAAAATACATATGTTTTTGTATCAACACCGACGACATATCAAAACTTTGCACAAATAAAAGTAAGCATAGTAGCGTAGACGGTATAAAATCAGTGATTGATTTTTTGCCAATAGCACGTACAAACCATTTGCCTGCCGCAACGCTGCCCCACATCGCCAGTGCAAACAATAAATAATATATCGGCCACACAAGGCGTCCCGATGAGCGGAACATGTCGCAAAATCGTATGATAATATCCGGCAGAGGAATAGTGAAAAGTGTACGAGAGTTTGCCGTGACAACATTGCTTATAGAAAAAATAAGTAGGCAAAAACAAGAAAAACCAAG
This sequence comes from uncultured Oscillospiraceae bacterium, assembly GCA_964370155.1. Classification (GTDB taxonomy): domain Bacteria; phylum Bacillota; class Clostridia; order Oscillospirales; family Ruminococcaceae; genus JAAYCI01. The sequence goes on along the minus strand of CAYJIC010000005.1, from coordinate 22,233 downwards.
ACCGATATATTGCTTGGCAAAAAGTAAAAGCGAGCTTACTGTTTTTTTAGGTCCGTTTTTTTGCAAGGTAGTAAGCAACAGCGCCAATAAATAAATTCCTGTAAGGCCAAGCCCTATTAAAATCCCAAGGCCTAAATAAGCGAAACTGCCCACAGAATCGCCCACCACAGGAAGCTGAGGAAGCACAACAGACCAGTCCATATGCTGATAAGATGCGTCCCATGTGGCCCAGTTCCAGCTGGTGGGGTTCCAAAATGCATTTAAGTTCATTCCAAACTGGCCATATCCACCGGGCACATAATCTGCCTTTGAAAAGAATCCCAAAACAAAAGCCGTTAAAAGTGCTAACAAAACCGGTGGTACAACGGAGGAAATAAAGATAACTTTTTTATGCTTTATGGCAATATCAACGCAATATGCAAAAGCAATAGCCAAAACCATTGGAACAAAATACACGTGGATGGAAGTGGCTAAAATTGAAAGTAGTGAAAACTTCCACATGGCAGTTATAGTGTGTCCTTTTCGTTCTTTAAAGTACGTGTGTAAAGCCAGCACCACTAAGAAATGGGCTGCTAATGCAGCGTGCTGAAAAGCGCGTTCCAACAAAATAGGGCTGATGGAAAAAAACATGCTGCCAAGCACTCTTTGCATGGGTGAAAAAGAGAATGCTCCCAGTAGCTTAGCGCCTGAATATCCACCCAAGGCCATGCACAATAGGCTAAACCATCCAAAATATTGAAATGTAGCGGGAAGTATGGGTGAAAGCAGTTTGCTTAGTATAGCAACTAACGGAATGCAATCTGTTAAAGATGCCGCGCCACCAAACGGAAAAGATAACATCGGGGTAAACGTGAGAGGAAAAGTCCATTCAGACCATCGAAACGCCACCCAACCGGTGTAGTGTTGAAGGATATCTATGCCTATATATCCGTTGAAGATCCAGCTGTCGTATGTAACATCCAAGGTGGAAGCCCCGAATATAACAAAAAATAATCCGCCGCCCAGTAAAAAACCAAGCCATGCAGATTTATCGAATTTAAAAGAACGCAATTTTTGCATAAACTTCCATCCTGTACAAAAGTACCCATCAAAATTATAAATCAAGTATACGTAATAGTGATCAATTTAAGCAAACCAAAATAAAACACAAGTGATGTGTTTGGCGTTTAAATAGTATTGATACTGTAGGCGTGGCCATATAATGCGCTATTTCGGCCTGTTAGCACGTCCACCGATGATTTCTATCCAGTTTCCGTCAGGATCACGCACAGTACTTTGATAATATCCATCACCGTCATATCTAGGCTGGCTGACGATGGTGTACCCATCATTTTGTAGGCGAGATGTGATAAAATCTACACCGTCGGGGTCTGTGGCATGAAGAGCTATGTGAGAATATCCCGCACCGTGATCCTGGGCACGCTTTACAAATGCAGGCCTTGTGGCTACTTCCAGCATAGCGCCCTTGTCGAACTCCAGTATACAGTTGCGCAGTCCGGTTTTTGTGTTGTGATATGTGGAATATTCTACAGCACCAAAATATTTTTTGTAAAACGCAACCAATGATTCCAGGTCAGTGGTTCCAAGCGAAATGTGATGTACGTACATAATATCCTCCTTTTGCTAATGATGTGAACTCTACTAATTATATCATTATTATCAAAGACATACTATTATTAAATGAGTTTTCCTTGACCATAGTAACCAAAAGAGGTACACTTATATAACAGTTAACGTCAAAATTATATTACTATGGGGGATATATAATATGAAAATACAAATTATTGCCGATTCTTGTTGCGATGTCACACAAGAACTGCGTGATAAAACAAATGTTGAAATTGCATCTCTGCATATTATTGTAGATGGTCATAAAGAGTATATAGACGATGATTCGCTTGATATTCCGATGCTTTTAGATGAGATACATAAAAGTCCTGCGCCACTTAAAACAGCGGCACCTTCACCCGAGGCTTATGCTGAGCTGATGCGTGCATCCGAGGCATGTGTGGTGGTTACTTTGTCTGCAAAGCTATCCGGTAGCTACAACGCTGCTATGGCCGGCAAGGAGATGGTACTGGAAGAAAATCCCGACAAGAAAATCGCCGTGTTTGACTCCAAAAGTGCGGCGGCAGCAGAGGTTCTCATGGTTCTAAAGCTTCAGGAAATGATAGATGAAGGCATGACATTTGAGGAGATTTGCGAAACGTTCCCCGATTACATCGATAAAACTCGCACATTATTTGTGCTTGAAGACTTAACCACCCTTATCAAAAATGGCCGTATACCAAAAATGGTGGGTATGCTAGCGACTATTTTGATGTTCCGTCCTATCATGGGCGAAAATGGCGAAGGTGAAATCATTCAGTTGGAAAAAGTGCGCGGCACCCAAAAAGCGCTAAAACGACTGGTGGAAACCGTGGCAGAAAAAACAAAGGACATTACCGATAAAACATTGGTTTTGGCTATCAGCCACTGCAACTGTCCTGAAAGAGCTATTCAGGTGAAAGATGATATTTTGGCATCGTGTGCCGCAATAAAAGAAGTTATTATCCAGCCCACACGTGGAATTTCCACTACATATGCTAATAACGGCGGCATTATTTTAGCTTATTCGTAAGCCGGTACACCAAAATCAGACAATAAAAATTACTATACAGGCGGATCCTCATTGGGGTCCGCCATTATTATTTTTGGCGATTGCGGAAGTTCTATATATCTTGGTTCAGGCTCGTAATACTCAAAAATCACAGCATCGTTTTCCATTTCCAAGCTGGGTGCATCGTCATTTTGATTGGCCGTCCACACAACACTCATACAAAATTTTTGCAACACACGAATAATCAGTGGCCGTTCGCCTTTTTCATATGCAATAAAATGAGGCCTACTTAAAAAATTGGCAAGGCACAATCCTGCAACAATTCGCTTTAGCGTATATGGTTTTTCAAATGGATGCGCCGCCAGTTGTCCACGTAGCAGGCCGGGTACATATTTTTTAAACCAGCGCACAATCATTGGGTCAAAGCTTTCGATGCAGATATCGCCATCGTATTGACGCAGTAGCCTCCATGTGGCCCTGCAAAGCTCTTTATTGTTTTTGCCTGTCTTTAGCTCTATAATAAGTGGCACGCGCATATCTACAGTTTTCAAGACATCTTTCAGCAGCGGAATTTTTTGCTGTGTATCAAACAAATACAGCTCAGATAACTCATCATATGTTAGCTCGTCCACCTTTTTTTGCACACCGCAAGCACGCAAAAGGTCATCATCATGGAACACCACCACTTCACCATCTTTGGAAAGCTGGACATCCAGCTCTATACCATATCCTGCATCCACAGCAGCGGTGAAGGCGGCTATGCTGTTTTCAGGGATACTTTGATTATGTGTATGTAAGCCACGATGGGCATGGTTTACCCCCCAAAAAGGTGCACGCTGCCCCAGGCTACTTTCACCGGGAAACACCAAAAACCCTATAATAAGCGCAGTTACGCAAAATATCAATAAAAGAGTTAACACAGAAAATACCTCCTTGGTACTCTACACTAATTGTATTCAAATTTGTGTTTTTTTGCAACAAAAAAAGAAAAATATATCACAAAAACAACATATTCAAGCGTTATAATTTCCCCATGCTAATATATTAAAAAATATACATACTAGTTTTATCATAAAAAGAGGAGAATGCCATATGGTTAAAATATTAATTGTAGACGATGAGCCCCGCATTAGAGAGCTAATACGTCAACATTTGGAGCACGTTGGTTATGTGTGTGAAGAAGCCGGCGACGGCAGTGCCGCCTTGGTGAGTTTGGCAAAAGGTGGTATTGATCTTGTTATTTTAGATGTTATGATGCCGTTTATGGATGGTCTCAGCGCCTTGCGCGAAATTCGAATTCGTAAAATGGATGTGCCTGTTATTCTTTTGACTGCAAGAGGTGAAGAGTATGACAGAGTGCAGGGTCTTGAAAGTGGCGCCGATGATTATGTGGTGAAACCGTTTTCGCCGCGCGAGCTTGTTGCGCGTGTGAAGGCTGTATTGGGCCGCACCTTGCCTAAAGAAAAAAGTGAAGGCGAAAGCTTTGTTTTTGGCGATTTAGCTATCGACACAGCCTCACACACAGTGAAAATTGAAGGCAAAGAAGTGGACCTGACACCTAAAGAATTTGACCTACTTGTGTTTATGGTCTCAAACAAAGGTCTTGCTCTTTCACGTGAAAAAATATTGACTAAAGTATGGAACTATGACTACATCGGTGAAGATCGTACCGTGGATACTCATGTGAAAATGCTGCGCAGTCATTTGGGAAAATATAGAAACTGTATCGCTACGGTGTGGGGTATAGGTTATAAGTTTGATCCGGAAGCGAAGTGATTTTTTGTCAAAGGAAAAACGTGTTAAAACAAAGCCTGAAGATTGTAATAAAAAAACAGGCTTAAAATGGATATCCGGAAACATTAGGCGCAAACTGACTTTATTTGTAGTAGTTATTCTGCTGATAGTCATTGCGCTGTTTTGGGTTTTCACCACTTACGTTTTACCTGCTACCTATCAAAGACATATCCATAATGGGCTTAGTGATTCATTAACCACAGTTATTAACATTTTAAATGATGAATATGAAAACGGACAACCTCTTTTTATGGAAATAGAGCTTGCGTCCGGAATAACTGTGACTAGGTTGTCTGAAAATGTGACAGATCGTTTGAATACAGCAGTGCAAAGCGGCATCTTGAATCTTGATGGCCAGTGTTTGGACATATCCGAGTCCAATAACAAAAACTTGCTACTTGTTGATAATCTGCAGCCATCTTGCATTTTGCATTTCCACTACGAGGCGGGCGTTACCGACGATGGAGACGTGGCGGTGGGTACCGAGCGCAATGGCGAATATGTGAGCCGTATACGTGAAGTGACGCAGGATATTGGCCACTATGACCACAATGAGCTTGATCAAATCATCATGGGCGCAACAGCGGCAGACGATGAGCTGACTGTTATTGTGACCACGAACCAAGAGCATATTCCTCAAACGGTATCTGTTTTAAAAGGGCTTATGCTACCTATTCTTTTATTGATATTGCTTATTTCTACTATAGCGGCGTGGGTGTTTAGTCTACTGTTTACCAGCCCGTTGTCACGGCTTTCGGCGGCGTCGCGTGAAATGGCAAACGGGAACTATAACGTGCGTGTGCCTGAATGCGGCGACGATGAGATAGGGGATTTAGCTCGTGATTTTAATTTGATGGCATATGAGGTAGGGCGTAGCACCGAACTACAAAAAGATCTTCTTGCCAACGTTAGCCATGACTTGCGTACACCGCTTACACTAATAAAAGGGTATGCGGAGACTGTGCGAGATCTTACCGGAAATAACCCCGAAAAACGCACCGATCAATTGAATGTGATTGTAGACGAAACCGATAGACTTTCAGGGTTGGTTGGTAGTGTGCTGGAACTTAGCAAGATGTCTTCCGGCGTTGAAAAACCTGAACCGGTACACTTTGATTTAACGCAGCTTGGAGATGAAATTTCCTATCGATATGACCTTGTTTGTGAAAAAGACGGCAAGCATTTTGATTTTAAAGGCGAGAATGGTTGCGAAATATATGCCGATCCAAAGCTGGTGGAACGTGCGCTGGATAATTTGCTGGGCAATGCGGTGAAGCATGCAGGAGCAGATGGCTATATCGGACTTTGGATATTCAAAACAAAAACTAATATGGTACGTGCCGAGGTTATTGATCATGGAAACGGTGTTCCAAAAGAAGATATTGCACATATTTTTGATAGATACTACCGCAGCCGTGCAAACTCCGGAAAACCCGGAACCGGCCTTGGACTATCCATAACAAAAAGTATCTTTGAAATGCAAGGATTCCAATATGGCGTGTCTTCTCAGCCGGGCGAAGGTTCTGTTTTCTGGTTTGAGACACCATATAAATCTCAGTGATTTACATAAAAAACCCCGCTGGCCGATAAGTTCATTATCAGTCAGCAGGGTTTTTAAAGTTATCAATTATTGTGAGCTGAAGGTATCCCAAATAGCAAATTTATGTCATATGCATATTTCAGGATGGCATTTTTTATACGTGGAAGATACGATCAAAGAATAGTGCTTCCAGTTTTTGGTTATATTCAGGGCCGCCATCTACGTTTGCACTTTTGTATACGGGAGGCTCAACGCCGTTTTCCAGCATGATTTCAGCTGCACGAAGCATAGCACTTTGTAGTAACATGTTGCAAGTGATAGCCGATACGCCACACACCTTACTATCAAGGCCAGCCAGTTCAATAGCTGCATCGCCGTCCGGTGCACAGTTATCAAGAACAATGTCACACACTTCAAAAAGACGTTTGCCTGAGGAGTGTTTGCTGGTCAAGTTTTTGGAAGCTTCCAAAGATGTGACGGCAATAGTGGTAGCGCCTTTTTCTTTGGCAATAGTTGCAATTTCTACACCCAGTGGATTACGTCCCGAGTTTGATATAATAAACACAACGTCGTTTTCACGCACATCTGCTTTACGCATGAATTGTGTGCCCACGCCTTCAATCATTTCATAAGTTCCAATCGAGAAATCTTTCAGCATTTTAGAGGGGATAAATCCGCCCGCACGAGTGGTAACTTCCATTGCGCCACCCATGGAATGTCCGCTACCGAAAGCTTGGATAATTCCTTTGTTCATTAGTGCTTTAGCAGTCGCTTGGCCGGCTTGCTCCACCGCGTCTTTTTGTGTCTCCAACTTTTTAAATAAATCTTGTATCACGTCAAAAAACTGATTCAATATTCTGCACTCCTTTTTCTTTTTATAAGCATAAATAATATTTTTACATACTTTTTATATTATAGCAAAAGTATAGTTTCATCTTAGGGTATTGCGTACCCTTTGTCAATCCACGAAGGGCACTTATTTCAAAAAAATCATACTTTTGTAATCCTTTGACCACAAACACTACGCTCACGGATAGTATAGTCATATATTTGTAATTTTTATAGTAATATAAATCGCGGGATTTTCTGTATTTTCTTTTGGATTTGAATGATGTATAATAAACATTGTAGATATATTCACCCGTTTTAAAGGTGAAAATTAATATTATATCAGAGGAGATATATCATGAAAATTGCCATTGGTAGCGACCACGCAGGATATGACCTGAAAGACCGACTAAAAGAACATATGCAGGAGAAAGGCATTGAAATTATTGACTGTGGTGGTTTTGCTCCGGATAGAATAGACTACCCTATGATTGGCGAGAAGGTAGCCCGCATGGTAGTTGACGGTGAAGTTACTTACGGTATTTTGATTTGTGGCACTGGTGTGGGCATTTCTCTTGCAGCCAACAAAGTTCCCGGTATTCGATGTGTAGTGTGTAGCGAGCCCTATACTTCCAAGCTGGCTCGTCAGCACAACGATGCAAATATGCTGTCTATAGGCGCACGTGTTGTTGGGCCCGAGCTTGCTGTTATGATATTAGACGAGTTTTTGGCGGCTGAGCATGAAGGCGGTAATCACCCCATTCGTGTGGCAATGCTGAAAGATATCGAGGCAAAGTACAACAAATAGTTTATATCGGTTTGTTAATACATACGTAAAAAACCTCTTGTGCAAGGCGAAATTTGCCTTTACAAGAGGTTTTTAATATGTAGTTTATACAGGGTGTTACATTTTGTCCGGAACAGTAATGTTCATCATTCTCAGCCCGTTTTTTAGCACATTTTTTGTTGCGACGGCCAAAGCAAGACGAGCTTGCAACAAGCCTTCTTCTTCGCCTTTAATGTGGCATGCGCTGTAGAAACGATGAAAAGCCATGGCTACGTCCATCAAATAACGAGTGATTCTTGAAGGGTTACGGCTTTCAGCAGCTTTGGTGATTTCACCCGGGAAAGCGGCAACTGCACGAATAAGGCTACGCTCTTCGGAAGTGCTTAGTTTGTCCGTATTACCAAAAGCTTTTACCTGTACAAAACTTGTGCCTTCCTCTTCCATTTTACGTAAAATGGACATGACGCGCGCATGGGCATATTGTACATAGTAAACAGGGTTATCACTGTCTTGAGCTGAAGCTAGGTCTAAATCGAAATCAATAGTGCTGCCAGGTTCCCTCATGTTGAAGAAAAAGCGTGCAGAATCTATGGGTACTTCTTCCAGCAAATCCACCAGTGTTATGGCTTTGCCTGTGCGTTTCGACATACGTACAGGTGCACCGTCACGTATCAAGTTTACCATTTGGAATAGCACCACATCAAATTTGCTACCGTCTTCACCTACAGCGTCCAGCGCTGTCTTCATGCGTGCCACATGACCGTGGTGGTCTGCGCCCCAAGCGTCTATCAATGTGGTAAATCCACGTTTGAATTTGTCTACATGATATGCAATATCGGCGGCAAAATATGTGGGGAAACCATTTGCACGAATAAGCACTTCGTCCTTTTCTTCTTCGTTTTCGGTTTTGTACCAAATAGCTCCATCTTTTTCATATGTATATCCACGCTGGCTCAGACGCTGCACCACTTCTTCTACAGCGCCATGCTCATATAGGCTGCTTTCTCTAAACCAAGTGTCATACTCCACGCGATAAGCAGCAAGGTTATTTTTCATCGCCTCAATATTTAGCGGTAGTGCATATTCCACCAAGGCATTTTGCAACTCTTCTTGCGACTTACCATTATATGCATCTTTGTTTATTTCAAGAAATGCCTTTGCATGCATTTTAATGTCTTCACCTTGGTATCCATCTTCTGGGAACACATGTGCATCTTCGCCATCTATCAGCTGCAAATACCTTGCCATCAGGCTACGCCCAAACTTATCGATTTGGTTTCCTGCATCGTTTATATAAAACTCACGGCTGACATCGTAGCCGGCCCATATGAGCACTTCGGCCAGACAGTCGCCCAAAGCTCCACCACGGGCATTTCCAAGGTGCATAGGTCCGGTGGGATTTGCCGAAACAAACTCGACATTCACCTTTTCGCCGCCGCCTGTTTTTGTGCGGCCGTATTCTTCAGCGCATACGTTTGCCGCCATGACTACACTGCCAAACCATGCAGGTGAAAAATAAACATTGATAAAGCCAGGACCCGCTACCTCCACTTTATCAAACATGCTGTCAGATAAATCAGAAAGGTTATCCACAATAATCTGGGCGATATTACGCGGCGCCATGCCAAACACTTTGGCCGACACCATCGCTACGTTTACGGCCAAATCGCCGTTTTTAGGGTCTGCCGGCACTTCAGTGACAAAATCCGGTATTTCTTTTTCAGAGAGTGCGCCTGATGCCATGGCGGATTTTATCGCTGCCGTGATGAGGGCACGTGTCTCTTCCATTCCCGTCTTGCGAAGATCGCAATATAAGTATGTGTCTTTAAGTTCTTGCATATAGTTTTTTTCTTCTGTATTCATTGTTACCCGTGGGCCTCCTGTACGGTGATTTTCACTTGATTACGTGAAATTTGCGTTTCGCCTGAATCCAGCGTATAGCTAAAAACAAGCATTCCGCCTTTTTCGTTTAGTTTATTTTCTATCTCGTCCGCCGCCACTCCAAGCGATAAAGAGCCATACCCGTTTTCATAGTGGCAAATATGCCTTTGTCCACGTTCTATCACTAGCTGGCTGGGCGCATTTCCTGCACGTAACATACTGACTTTATTATCTTTTTCCACTTTTACTGTGGTGATATTTCCATCATATCCTGTGGCCTCAGTTTCTTCATAAGAAATTGAAAATCCATCGTTATCACATGAAAAAGAACCACGTGTCATCAAATTTATAGTGTCGGTTTCACCCTCTTGATCTATAGTTCCCTCGATGCTGATTATATAATCTTCTTTCATCGCAATACTCCTTCCGGTCCTGGGTGCACGTTGGTGATTTGGTCTTTTCTTTATATAAACTTTTTTATTCATGAAGCAATGCATACTCCTCGATGTTAATTCGTGTCGCTACTTTTTCCCTGCTATCTCCAAGGAAAATTGCCGCAAGTCGACCAAATCGTGTGGGATCGTCGCTAACATAATATTTCGTGTCACCACGTTCCTTTGTGTTGTTCAACAAGTTTTTTTGCGCCAGCTGCGCTTTTAGAAAAGATGCAGCTTCACGGCCGGTATCAACCAAGGTGACTTTATCGCCCATAAATGATGAAATGGCATCCACAAGCAGAGGGTAATGTGTGCATCCCATTATCAGAGTGTCTATACCGGCTTCACGTATACCGCTCAGATATTCTTCCACCACTAGTGTAGCTAGGGGATCATTTTTAGTGAAATGTCCGTTTTCCACCAGTGGAACAAAAAGCGGGCAAGCCATTGCGACGCTTTCTATTTGTGGAGATAAGCCTGATAGTGCTTTTTGAAAACTGGTGGAGTTTACAGTGGCTTCGGTAGCAATAATGCCAACGCGCTTGTTTTTTGTGATATCGGCTGCTTTTTTTGCCGCAGCATTTACCACGCCCATATACGGCACAGAAAGCTTGGCCACCTCTTCTGCCGGAAAAGAACTGCTGGCCGTGCCACAAGCATTGAGAATATACTTTACATTTTTTGAGAGTAAAAAGGCAATATCTTGCTTTGTATATCTCACCAAGGTATCCCTGCCTCTGCTACCGTAAGGCACACGACCTGTATCGCCAAAATATATAATATCCTCGTTTGGCAATATTTTGTGTAGTTCCCTTACGGCTGTCAGGCCGCCTAGTCCTGAGTCAAACACGCCTATAGGTTTTTCTTTCATTGTCCTGACCTTTCCAAGGCCAGCTCTATCAGCCTATCTACCAAGTCGGTAAATGATAAACCTATATTTTCCATAAGTTTTGGATACATGCTGATTGGAGTGAATCCGGGCATGGTGTTTATTTCACTAAGCAATACATTTCCTGTGTCGTTTTCTACAAAAAAATCCACCCGTGAAAGCCCTTGGCAGCCAAGTGCTTTGTATGCACGCAGGGCCAGCTCTTTTATTTCCTGTAGCTTTTCTTCTGATAGCCGTGCAGGAATATACAGTTTGCTATCGTCGCCGCTTTTATATTTTGCATCATAGTCATATATTTCTTGGTTGCAACTTTCAATCTCGCCGGGTAAAGTGCACAAAAGCGCGGTGTTTCCTAAAATAGCACATTCTACCTCTCTGCCTTCCACTGCTTTTTCTACAATCACTTTGTGATCGTGTGCTGCAGCAAGCCGCAAAGCATTTTGAAGCTCTTCCCGAGTGTTCACTTTTGTCACACCGATGGAGGAGCCAGCCGACGAAGGCTTTACAAACACCGGAAAAGATAGTGTTTTCGACATACGCCATAGCATATCGTCCACATCGTCTATGTCATTGCGAGTGACACATGTCCAAGGCGTGTGGGGGATATTTGCAGCCTCAAACAAAGTGTTTGCAACACACTTGTCCATACAATCGGCTGAGGCACCTACACCGCAACCAACATACGGAATTTGTGCTAGCTCTAAAAGCCCTTGAACTGTTCCGTCTTCGCCACCCTTGCCATGAAGTACAGGAAACACTACATCCAGCTTTATCGCATCAAAACTACCCTCGTGGCTGGTTACTATGCCACGAGTAGCAGAGTCTGGTGAAATGAACGCATGAACACAATCTTCAAACGTGTCCCAGCTACCATCACGCATTTTGTCTGTGCCGCCGGGATAGAGCAGCCATCTGCCCCTTTTTGTAATTCCTATTTTGAACACTTCATATTTGTCTTTGTTTATGTTGTCCACAATTGCCGCTGCGGAAATGCATGAAATTTCATGCTCACTGGAAACTCCGCCAAATAACACAGCCACTCGTGTTTTTGCCATTTTCAAGTCCTTTCAAAACCATTTATTTAGCTTACATTTACCTCGTCCGGCTTGCGACGAGACTTGCCTAAATAGACAATTGCTATGGCGTCAGGGCCTGTGTTTGTAGCCACGGCCGAGCCAAGATAAAACTTGCCATCCGGCGCCTTGCCCCACTTTTCGGTGCACATACTTGCTAGATCTTCCATTATGCTTGAGTTTGTTCCTACTATCATATATGGCTCAAGCTCTGTGTGGTTTGCCTCCATGTGACCCAGTAGCGCCGGCAATACCTCTTTATCGCCACGTACTTTTTTTTGTACCACCGATACACCATCGTTTAAAGATATAATAGGCCTTACGCCCATCAGCTCGCCGGCAATAGCTGCTGCGGCCGACACACGCCCGCTTTTTTTCATGAACTTTAGGCTGAATGCACCTAAGACAATTTCCACTCTAGTAAATATATTATTTAGCCACGCTGTTACGTCATACATCTCCTCGCCGGCCTTTAGCTTTTTGCAAGCCTCGGCCACAAACCAACCATAAGCCATGGAGTAGCAGTGTGAATCAACAATATAAATTTTCATATCGCTGTCGGGAAATTCTTCGCAAAACTTTTCCCTGGCCATTATAGCGGCGTTATATGTGGCGCTACCGGTAGAGTTTATCGCTACGTATAAAACTTCTTTTATGCCGGCTTTATAGTACTGCTCAAACCGCTCCATATATCGCGGCATGGTGATAAACGCTGTGCTGGGTATATCTTTACACTCGCGCAAAATATCATAGTATTCCTCAAAAGTAAAATCTTGTCGTTCAATATAGTTTTTTCCATCCACCGCAATGTGAAAACTCAAAATATCCACGCCACATTCTTCTGCAAGCTCATATGGCATGTCACATGCCGAATCTGTAAGAACAACGTATTTTTTTCGGTTCATCTTTTGCTCCTCTAGCTGGTATTGGTTTATTTTGTATTTTTAGTTAATTATATTAATTAACGTTATTAACAATCTATATCAGTTCTGAGAATCCATGTTGGCGCAGTGCCTCATAGGCTGCCACGGCTACAGTGTTTGATAAGTTCAGACTTCGCAGATCATCTTTCATAGGTAGGCGTACATTTTGGCCTTTGCCGCTATTTAGCAAGCTCATGGGTAGTCCCGCGTCTTCACGGCCAAACACTAAAAAACACTCTTTTGGATAAGACACTTCGCTGTAAGTGGTTTTTGCTTTTGTAGTAAAAAAGAACAATGGGCGGTCTGCTACTTTTAGAAAATCTTCTAAACTGTCATGATATGTAAGGTCCAGTTTGTCCCAATAATCAAGGCCTGCACGCTTAAGTTTTTTATCTGTTACGGTAAAACCCATCGGTTTCACTAGATGAAGCGCCGCGCCGATACAAGCGCAGGTACGAGCTATATTTCCTGTGTTTTGTGGAATTTGGGGCTCGATTAATACCAGTTGAATGGGTGCTCTTTTTATGTTTTTTTCCATACTTAGCCGCCTTGTCTTTCTTTTGCCAGCATAGACAAATGTGGCTCTATCCAAAGGCCATGTCTTGGCTCTGCCTTGGCCTCATATGTGGTTTTTGCTGCCGTTTGCACAAACATTGTTGCTCTTTTCACGCCTTCTTTTATTGTATTTCCTTGTAGTATACACCCACACAATGCTGCTGTAAACAAGTCTCCGGTGCCGGGATACCTTTGTGGTACATAAGAGGACTGCTGAACAAACACTTCGCTTTGTAGCGTTTGTTTTCCCATGCTCACATACCCACTGTTTTTATCAGGTACGCTGGTGATTACCACTGAGCGGTTTTCATCCATCAATAAATCAATACGTCTTTTTGCTAGGTTTTCTCCGTCAGTATATTCTTTTGGGTTTTCATCCATCAACAATGCACTTTCGGTGAAATTTGGGGTGATAAGATTTGCCATTTTACATAGTTTTTGCATTCGTGCTATCAATGTGTCTGAAATTCCGCTATATGATTTGCCATCGTCGCCCATGGCAGGGTCTACTATATGCATAGCGTCTGGATAGTTAATTATTGCCTGCTCTGCCATATCAAACTGGTCTTCTGTGCACAAGTATCCTATATACACTGCGTCAAATGTTATATTCTGTTGCAAAAAATGATGAAGAGCCTTTTTGCAAAACTCTGCTTCATTTTGACGTGCCGGAACATCAAACCCACCGGTATGTGTGGAGTATAATGCTGCAGGTAACGCACACGCCTGCACACCACTTGCCGCAAGCACCGGTAAAACGGCAGAAAGGCCTGCACGTCCAACCACCGATATGTCCATGATACACAAAACACGTTTTGGCATCGGCAGTTTCTCAAGATCATTCATATCATAATTTCCCCATTTTATACTTTTATCGTATTCTATTATTATACAAAACCCTAAAGCCAATTGCAAACCGATTTTATTGATGATATCTGCTGCTGTATTCATAATTTTTCTGGCGTTATAATTTTATTAGATTTTATTAGTTGTGGCTGTAGCTGCGTGGCTATTTTGCACGTAAAAAAACCCCTCGTGAGAGGGGTTTTTTGCTTTACTAAATTATGCAGCAGATTCGTCAGTCATGGACTCATCAGCCATGGACTCATCGGTCATGGATTCGTCAGTCATAGACTCATCAGTCATGGACTCATCAGCCATAGACTCGTCGGCTACAGATTCGTCAGCCATAGACTCATCGGTCATGGATTCGTCAGCCATAGACTCATCAGCCATGGACTCATCAGCTACAGACTCGTCAGCCATGGAAGTGGATACAGATGCAGCGGCTTCACTTGAAGCGGGGGCTTCTTCTTCACTACAAGCGGCAAAACTAAAAGCCATAACAGCAGCTAAACTTAAAGCAATCAATGTTTTTTTCATTTTTCGTACTCTCCTTTTTTATGAAGTTTGCAAAAATCAGCAAACTAACTAATATATGTCGGGTTTATTTTCCGACTACCGGCCAAGCATTTGTTTATGGCCTTGTTGGAAGTATAACATCATTTTGGTGATATTCAATAAATTTTCGATTACATTCTTGTGTAGTTTGCATGACAAAACGATGACAAAATATTTGTTTTTTCAAAAATTGTATCCAAATGTTATGTTTTTTTACTTTTTTTAATCATTTCCAAGGCATTTAGGTGATATGATTTGCACATTGGGGCTTAAATTTAGAGGTTTAGTCAAAAATCAAGTTACAACAACCGGCAATTATATAACAATAAAATTACAAACACTCCATTTAAATTTCATAAAAACTGGTTTTTTCCGATTTTATTCACACCACGTTAATATTAAACAAAGAAAGTTCTCTATCTTTGCAAAAAACTGTTGCAAAAGACTGTTTAATTGTGTAATATAAATATGAACGTGATAATAAATTTGTCACTCTTTACAAAATTACCGTATCTATTATTAATATACTACCGTAAGCAGGAGGATGGCTTTTATGGCAAATCGTGTGTTCCAAACCGTGATATCTCAAATGCGTGATATCATTGAGCAACCGATGGGTGTGGTGGACGCTACCGGCATGGTTATATCCAGCACAGATCCTGCCTATATGGGAAAAGTACACGATAATATAACCGAACAAATGTTGAGTGGAGCTTCCTCTTTTGTAAAAGGTGATTATTCATATCGTGTGTTTTCTGCTGGGCAAAACACTTCTTATGCTGTGTTTGTCAAAAGGATAGATGAAATGGGCGCACAATATGCAGCGCTTGGCGCCCTTAGCCTACAAAATATTTTGCAATATCATGATGAAAAGTTTGATAAATCTAACTTCATCAAAAACGTGGTAATGGAAAATATTTTACCGGGTGACATTTATGCAAAAGCCAGAGAGCTACATTTTGCCACCGATGTGGCCAGGGTGGTTTTGTTGATTCGTGTCACCAGTGGCACAGATATTTCGGCGTTTGAAGTGGTCAGTGGTCTTTTCCCTGACAAGCAAAAGGATTTTATTTTTAACGTAAACGAAACCGATACCGTTCTTGTGAAAGAAATTCAGCGCGGCATAGACAAAAAGACTATTGAAAAATTAGGTCTTTCCATCATCGACACCTTAAATGGTGAGCACTACATCAAGGCTATTGTGGGCATAGGCACGCCTATCAGCAACATCAAAGATTTGGCCGCCAGCTTCAAGGAAGCTCAGATAGCCATGGAAGTGGGCAAGGTGTTTGATATAGAGCAAAATATTGTTTCGTACAATCATTTGGGCATTGCTCGCTTGATTTATCAGCTTCCCACCACATTGTGTGAGATGTTCTTAAAAGAAGTGTTCAACCAAGGAAGCATTGACTCTTTGGACGAGGAGACACTTTTCACCATTCAGCGCTTTTTTGAAAATAACTTGAACGTATCAGAAACTTCACGTGGGCTTTTTGTCCATCGTAATACTCTGGTATATCGCCTTGAAAAAATCAAAAAATTAACCGGCCTTGACTTGCGTGAGTTTGATGACGCTATTGTGTTTAAAGTAGCGCTTATGGTAAAACGCTATTTGAACACCGATCCTGCAAGTTATTAGTTTTTAGATGTAATAAAACCGTATGGACACATACGGTTTTATTGTGAAAAATCGTTGTTATTTTCCGCCTTTTCTTGATAAAATATGATAAACATGGTAATATAAGACTGTTGTTTTAGGCAACAGTCTATTTATGTTTGTCAAAAATAAGTATGAATTTAGCATTTAAAATGAAAATATATCATAACCACGCTATATATAGGAGTATTTTACAGCATGGCTAGAAAAACACTGATGACTGACAGTAATGCAATGATCAGCTTCCAAAATGTGAAAAAAGTATATGCCGGCGGCAATGTGGCTTTACAAGGCGTGAACTTGGAAATTCGCAGAGGCGAGTTTGTGTTTGTACTTGGGCATTCAGGCGCAGGAAAAAGTACATTCTTAAAGCTTATTTTGCGCGAGGAAGTGGCCACTTCCGGTAAAGTTATTGTGGGCGGACACGATCTCTCCACCATTCGAAATCGCGACATTCCATATTTGCGTCGTGGCCTCGGTGTGGTGTTCCAAGACTTTCGCTTGATTCCCACCATGACAGCTTTTGAAAACGTGGCTTTTGCCATGCGCGTTACAAATATCCCCGAGCGCGAAATTAAAAAGCGTGTACCTTATGTATTAAATCTTGTAGGTCTTGCCGGAAAGGCTCGCAGTCTTCCGTCTGAGCTATCCGGTGGTGAGCAGCAACGTGTTGCGCTGGCACGTGCTTTGGTACATTCTCCGCCCATCATCATCGCAGACGAGCCCACGGGAAACATTGACCCGGAGCTTTCGGTAGAAATAATGGAGCTTTTGAAAGCTATAAACATGGTTGGCACCACTGTAGTAGTGGTTACTCACGAGCACGATCTTGCCCAGCGGTTTTCTGAACGCATCATTCAAATAGACCATGGCGCCATTGTTTCGGATGACTTGCAGGCGAAGGAGGTGCTACCATTATGAGATTCGGAAGTTTTCGCTATCTTGTAAAACAAGGCCTCAAAAATATGAGTGCAAACCGCCTTATGACATTTGCCTCTATCGGCGTGCTTACTGCTTGTTTTATATTGACAGGTATCGCCACGCTACTTTTGCTAAATGTAAATTCTATTGTAAATTATTTGTCGGGCCAAAATGAGATTGTGGTAAATTTGCTTCAAGATGTGAGCGATGAGCAAGCCACTGCCATTGGCCAGCAAATTTCAGCAATTCCGAATGTGTCTACAGTAGAGTATGCCTCTAAGGCCGACGCATTCAATGAAGTGCAGCGTATGCTTGAATCATATTCAAACCTCTTAGATGGCTATGAAAATATATTTCCTGCTCGGTTTCATGTGACAGTGGATGATCTTAGTTTTATCGAGCAAACCAACACCCAAATTTCCGCCATCGCCGGAGTGGAAGAAACCTATGTTCCGGTAGACTTGGCCGGTGTAATGATTACTATCAACAACGGAATCACATATGGTGGCTTTGCCATAGTGCTGATTTTGGCATCTGTTTCCATCATTTTGATTGTAAACACCATTAAATTGACAGTTTTTGCCAGGCGTCGTGAGATTTCTATCATGAAATATGTTGGTGCTACAAATTTGTTCATTCGATTACCGTTTTTTGTAGAAGGCGTGGCTGTAGGAATCATTGCCGGCATAGTGTCTTCACTGGCGCTGTGTGGTGCATATTATCTTGTGTATGAATTTTTACACGGCATGCACAACATGTGGATTCTCACCATTTTGTCCAGCTTATTAAAACTTGAAAATATTTGGTACTGGATCACGCTAGCAGCCTTATCTTTGGGCACACTTCTAGGCGGCATCGGTACCGCTCTCAGTGTGCGCAATCACTTGAAAGTATAATATTCACTCAACACCCTTGACCCCTCTCGGAGGCTTTGATGGCAACCATAAAGCTAGGAAAACGTTTGTTTTTTTGCATTATTGTTTTTTTGATTGTTTTGTCGCCTATTTTAGTGTCGGCTGAAACAGCCGCCGAACGCTATGATCGCCTGCAAGACGAGCTGCAAGATACTCGTGATCAAATCAGCCAGCAAAAAAACGATATATCTGCTACGCAGTCTTTGATGACAAATTATGAAAAAGAAAAAGAAATCATCGACGAAATGGTAGCGGTAAATAAAGAAGAAATTGATCGCATTAGTGCCGAATTGGAACAGTTGCAAGCAGAAATTGCTGTAAGCAGGCAGTTTATTTATGAAAATGATCAGTTATTGCAAGACAGGCTTATTGCTATTTACAACATGAACAACTCTTCGGCGCTAAGCCAACTGCTTAACATTGACAGCTTTTCCGAAATTTTTATTGCTACAGATGCAATGCGGCGTATCTCGCAGAACGACTCAGAACTGCTAGAGCAACTCAGCAGTGAAAAACTTGCAATGGAAGAAGAACAGTTTGCCATTGATTCCCTTCTGGCCAACATGACTTCTTATCATGCCGAGTTGGTTTATTTGCAGGATGGGCTAGTGGAAAATATCATGGCTTTGGATAACACCTTAAGCCGTGAAGAGGCTGAACTTCGGGCACAGCAAGAAATAGAAGGCGATCAGTTTGATGCTGCTGCCGCAGCGTATAGAGAAATGCAAAATATCGGCAGTAGTGTAGGCGGTTCTTCAAACGGCGACGGAAGCGAGTTTGTCGGTGGAGCGTTCACATGGCCGGTACCGGGATACTACAGTGTTTCTTGTGAGTTTGGCCAACCTGATCCTAATGGCTCGCCACACCGTGGCATGGACGTACCTGCGCCGCAAGGCACTTCAATTAAAGCCGTAGGCAGTGGAACGGTGATTGTGGCTGCATCTTCGGGCAGCTACGGCAACTATATTGTAATCGACCATGGAAACGGCGTTAAAACACTGTATGCCCACTGTCACACTTTAGACATCGGTGTTGGCAGCTATGTTTCCACAGGCCAACATATTGCCACTGTTGGCACCACCGGTTTCAGTACCGGAAATCACTTACACCTTGAAGTACAAAATAACGGCAACCTTGAAAACCCACGCAACTGGCTTAGTGGTTGAGTTTCTATCTTGCTGTTTACCCTTTTTTACTATTGATGCCGTTTTTACGGCTGAAACGGAGATTTTTATGAGCAGAAAAATATCGGTAAGTATCGCACTTGCCATTACCCTTATTGCAATAACAGTCACTTTTTCTATCACGTGGATTGTTTCTATGCAAACATTTGACCGTACTGTTTCGTCTGTTACAGATTTGCAAGCGCAATATTCTAAACTTGCCGAAATAGACATTTATGTGCGTGGTAATCTTTACGGCACAATAAACGATGATTATTTGTTCGACAGGATGGCGGCCGGATATATGAACGGTATTGGTGACGGCAACGCTATTTATTATACCGCCGATGCTTACGCTGATCTTCTAGCCAAGGAAAAAGGCCAGCTGGTGGGCATAGGCATCGAAGTGGAGCGTGATACAGATGGATATATCATCAGGCATGTATATGAAGATTCCCCGGCATTTGAAGCCGGTGTAAAAACCGGTGGACGTATACTGGCGGTAAACGATATGCCGGCAGCTACCATCACTTCTTTGGCTGCATTAGAAGAACAGCTATGGGGTACTCCCGGCAGTGAGCTTGCTCTGCAATGTGTTTACAACCTGACAGAAGAAGAAACTTTTAATATTCGTCGTATGGAAAACTATGTTGCACCAACTGTGCAATCCACCGACATGACCGACTATACATATATCCGTATTTCTTCTTTTAGCACCACCACATATGCCGAGTTTAGCTATGCTGTGAGCCAAGCGCTGGCCAATGGCAGTAAAGGCATTGCTTTTGACTTGCGCGGAACTTCCGGCTCATTTTCATCAGAATTATATAGCATTATAGACTTTGTTTGCTCACAAGGCACAATAGCCGAAAGTATAAACAATACCGAAACTGTACGTGTACTGGCCACCAGTGACGCCGAAACTTCTGTGGAAATTCCTATGGTGGCTTTGGTGAACGAAAACACCTCTGCGGCGGCCGAGCTTTTCGCTGCATCCATCCGTGACTTAGCCGGCGGACAAATTGTGGGCACGCAAACAGCCGGCCATGGCACTATCCAAAACTCGCCACATCGTCTTGCCGACGGATCTGCTGTTTCTGTCACTGTGGCTATTTTGCAAACAGGCACAGGAGAAATATTTGACGGTGTGGGCCTGTTCCCCGATGTAGACTCGGCACCGATAGACGGCTTTACCGAAACATCTTTATTCAGCCCAAACCTTTCTGCCGACCCACAGATCATTCGCTCTTTTGAAGTGTTGCAAGCCTTAGTTCGTGAAACAGGCGAAGACCCGGGCTCTGCCGATGCGCCAAAAATCATTGTGGATGAAGACGGCAACACCATTACCGAGGAAGACCCTGCCATTGAAGACGACAGCGCTACCACCGAAGATGCTTCTGATGTAGGCAGTGATACCTCTACTACCGAAGAAACCACATCCGAAGATACAAGTGATGCACCCACCGCTACCGAAGATGGTACCGACACCGAAGAAGACACATCTTCAGTAACAGCCGATAGTGACGCATAATGGCAAGGGATAAGACTGCTCGTTTAAGCGCTTGTGTGGTAATGTATGGCGGTGCAGACGAAGTGCGCCGATGTATCGATAGCCTTGTACACCACACCTCATCTGATGATTTCACATTATACCTTGTTGATAATGTTTCTCCCGATGATGCCTTACAAGTGTTGCAAAATCAAGGCTTGCCAAGCCAAGTTATTGCTCTGCCTCAAAAGGAAAACAAAGGTTTCGGCACAGGCCACAACGCTGTTTTGCCTTTATTGCACAGCCAATATCACGCTGTGATAAACCCTGATATCGAGGTAGACGCCGATGTACTGAATCAAATGGCCGACTGGATGGACGCACATCCCGATGTAGCCATCGCCAATCCACGGCTTATATTCCCGGACGGCAGCCCTCAATATACCGCAAAACGCAGACCGGCACTGCTTCCGCTTATTGCACGTCAAATTCCCTTTTCTTTTCTTCAAAAATACAACAGACATTATTTAATGCTGGATGAAGACTTGTCAGTGCCTGTGGATGTAGAATTTTGCAGTGGTTCGTTTTTCATGATTCGCACAGACGTTTTTTGCAAAATGGGTGGATTTGACGAAGGATATTTCATGTATGTGGAAGACGCCGACATCACCCAAAAAGCGTTATGTCACGGTCGTGCGATGTATCTGCCACAAATCAGCGTCACCCATGTTTGGCACAGGGACGCACACCGAAAAACAAAACAGTTTTTATGGCAACTGCGCAGTATGTTTAGATATTTCAAAAAATGGGGCTTTCGCCTTTCGTAGTTTTTATCATATAATAATTTATTTTAGCAATAGAAGGGGGATTTTTTCATGAAAGGTATTGTACTGGCCGGCGGCTCCGGCACAAGGCTTTATCCATCTACCATTGCGGCATCAAAACAAATTTTAACAGTGTACGACAAGCCGATGATTTACTATCCGGTTTCGGCATTGATGCTAGCCGGCATTCGCGATATTTTGATAATATCCACACCCACCGATTTGCCCTGCTTTGAGCGACTTTTCGGTGATGGAAGTGAGTTAGGCGTGAATTTTTCATACGCTGTTCAAACAGCACCTCGTGGCCTTGCCGATGCGTTTTTAGTGGGCGAGTCTTTTATCGGCAATGACAACGTATGCCTTGTTTTGGGCGATAATATTTTCTACGGCTATGGCTTTACCGAGCGCCTAAACGCTGCCGCGGCACGCAGCACCGGCGCCACCATTTTCGGACATCATGTGTCTAATCCCACAGAGTTTGGCGTGGTGGAGTTTGACTCCGCCGGAAATGTTATTTCCATTGAGGAAAAACCACAAAACCCAAAAAGCAACTACGCT
>CAYJIC010000004.1:0-44787 GCA_964370155.1 uncultured Oscillospiraceae bacterium | reverse complement strand
AATTTCAAAAGTTGTGTAAGCCGGAGAAATTAACGTGGGTATATCATTTGTAAATAAACCTATTCTAATACATTCATCACGCCCCGTTTGCATCCCACTAAAAACAAATCTATTTTTAGTAATAATCTTATATTTAGTTTTATCAAGATTTTCGGTACTTGCATTGGTAGGCATGAACTCTTTATTGATATTAATGCCAGTAAAAGTATCTACATTTCCATTCAAATTTTTTTCGTCAACAAATTTTATAAGATTACCTATTTTATATCTACTCAATCCCATATCCAATTCCTCCAAATGCCTTTTCGAGCATCTTTTGAGATTCTTTTTCAAGCTTTAAAACCTCTTTCATCTCGGCTTGGATACGAACCATCTCTTTTTCATAATCAATATTCAAATCCCTGTCCACAAACTCAATATAATTGCTCGGCGCCAATGAATAATTGGGTTTTTCAATATCATTTGTATGAACCGACTTGCAAAGCTCGGGAACATCCTCATATTTACTTGTGTCGGCATCTTGCCAGTTAAAGTACAAGTCACGCACTTTACTTATCTGTGTGTCATCAAGCACAACTTTTTTCTTTTTGCCTGTCTTTGAACCTTGAATAACAGTGTATTCCTCAATTGATTTATTCCATGTACGCAAATCAACAAAAAGCACCTCATTGCTACGGTCGCGCAAATTGCGCCCGTTTAAAGTACGAGCTTTTTTATTGTTGTTTAGTATCCACAGCGTAACCGAAATATCGGTAGTGTAAAACATGTCACGAGGAAGTACAATAATTGCCTCTATTTTATCGTTCTCTAATATTTTTTGACGTATTGCAACCTCATCAGTATCGTTTAAAGCACCGTTTGCAAGTAAAAAGCCAGCAATTCCGTTTGTCACATCAAGTTTTGATATCATGTGCAATATCCATGCATAGTTGGCATTGCTTACACGTGGAATTGCGTAACCGTTCCAACGAGGGTCTACATTTAATAGCTCTTGTGAAACACCCTGTCTATTTAGATTTAGGTTGAATGGCGGGTTTGCCATTATGTAATTTACTTTTTTATCTTTGTGAATATCATTTGTAAATGTAGAAAAATTTTCCGAGCCAAGGTCGTGAGAAATCCCTCGAATAGCAAGGTTCATTTTAGCAAGTTTCCATGTGTCTTTAACACTTTCTTGCCCAACTATTGAAATCTTATTTTTGTTTCCGTGATGGCTTTCTATAAATTTTAAAGACTGCACAAACATACCGCCAGAACCACAGCAAGGGTCGTAAACAACACCGTCAAAAGGCTCAATAAGTTCAGCAATCAGCTTAACTGCACACGCAGGTGTGTAAAACTCGCCATCTTCCTTTGTGCCGCCCACGGCATAAGCCTGTAAAAAGTATTCGTAAACTCTGCCTATTAAATCATCTTCATGAAATTTCGATTCGTCAATTTTATTTATCTCATCTATCAATTTTTTCAAAGATTCTTTTGCCGCACCTAAATTAGAATAAAAATTTTGCGGCAAAACACCTTGTAAAGGCTCATTTTTTTCTTCTATGTCTGCCATAGCGGTATCAATTATTATTGCAATGTCATCAGCAGATGCATTTTGTACAATATAATTCCATCTTGATTTTTCCGAAAGATAAAAAACGCTATCACTGCGATAAAAAGATGCTTTTTCTAAAAAAGCAGGAACATCACCATATTTATCAAGTATTTCAGCACGTTTCTTTTCAAATTTATCTCCGGCAAACTTCAAGAATACGAGCCCAATTACAGCGTCCCTATTCTTATCCGTTCCGGCAACACCACGAAGTGCATTACGGCAATTCCATAATACAGTTTCAAGTGATACTATTTGAGTAGTGGGTTTTTTAGCCATTTTTTCTCCTTAATATTGCCCTTTTTCTTTTGAAAGCTTGCCTATTAAAAAAGCAATTTGCATTTTTAAATTGAGTTTTGATTCTTCTTCATTCAAAAGATGTACAGGTTTTGTTTGTATTAACCCTGTCAAATTGAGCAATTCAAAAGCAGCTTTATAATCAGGGTTTTTGTTAGTATTTTCTTCAATTTTACGGTGAGCCTTATCAATATTAAATGGCACTTCACAAAGAACCGCACCGGAAGTTGAAATCTGCATTTCTAAATCATATATTTTAGCTTGTTTTAACATATCCATAAAAGCAACCCTTCAAAAGAGTATATTATCCCATATTTACATTTTACTACAATAATAAACGTATTACAATATTTTTTGTTGTAAAAACAGCTATTGTTGGTAAATATTGTATTATATTCAATGAAGGTTCAAAAAATCACTTATAACTCACATTCAGCAATATTTATTACCTCGCACCCTTTACGCTTAGCATATCTAACAGTAAAAGCTGTACCACCGGTTTCCTTATTCAAGTATGCAATGCACAAACTGCTACTATCCACAAGATAACGGTTGCGTTTGTGCATACTGTCTCGCTTGTAAACTTTATCCGTGTAGATGCACCCATCACTTTTGTCGATGATATCTTTGTACGTGTTAATATCGGTGCAGTTCCAAAATTTAGTTTGATTTTCACATGGCAAAACTAATTTCAATTTTATGTGAGGGTGCTGTTCTTTAGCCTGTAAAACCGCCAAAGCGGCTAAGGTATCAAAGCCAAGGGCTCCACCTGTATAAAAAGTGTCAAACCCTTTAGCAATTTGAATTTCAATTGTTCGCATAAGACTTTGTTTAACTTCACCTAATTCTTCATCGTTAATTTTTCTATGCCCTGTAAAGCAACAAGATTTTTCTTTCATAAACGATCTCCTTTGTAATGTAAATCATGATACTAAAATAATTATATAATAATATACATTACAATTCAATAAAACACCCATAATAATATTACGAATTTTACAGTAGTGTAAAGTAAAATATTATACATGGAGGCGTTTAATATGGAAGATAATACATTTATAAAGGACTTTGCACTGCGTCTTAGCACATTAAGACAGCAAAAAAATATTACAGCTCGTGACATGAGTATTTCACTCGGTCAGAGCCATAATTTTATTAACAATATTGAGCTTGGAAAGAATTTTCCTACCATGCTTAATTTTTTCTACATTTGTGAGTTTTTAGGTGTTGAGCCGAAGGACTTTTTTGATTATGATAACAAAAACCCTTTAGGTATGCCGGAAATAATTGCGAATTTGCAAAAGCTCAGTAAAGACGAGTTTGATAATATTGCATCTGTTGTGGCGGATTTGAGTAAAAAATAAAAGCCTACCCACAAATTGCAGGTAGGCAAGGCTGTTAGTCTATCGGGACTACCAGTGGAACGATCGGTCGGTTTTCGGCTTCTTCTTCGCTGTCTGACATCTTCAATACATCGAACCACAAATACTCGAATTGTGATTCAGCCTTTTTTAGATTTGTCCAAATTCTTCCGCCGTCATCATCAATTAGCGGAGATTCTTCCATGATTTCTTGATAAGTTTGTGGTTGTAGCACGAAACAAATAAGTTGCTTGAATGTTTTGCTATCATAAGTTTCTAAACCAGAGGTCTGGTCGGGATTTATATAGCAGTCACTCATTTCTTTCATGATACAGGTTAACAAGTTTGATGTTAATTCATGGTTGTCGTATAATTTGATAAGTAGCCTTTCGAGTTCAGCAATGTATGTATTCTTTTTCATAGTTGGTTATCCTTTCTTATGTAAATTTAGATTATGCTTTCTTGTGTAAAGTAGTAGACCTAATTATCGTCTGCTGAAATAGTGTTATCCTTCCTTTTTTGCCCATTCAAGAAAGCCAGTTACATGAGCTAAAAAACTCATGTTTAGTCAAAAATGATTGATTTTGACAAGATTTTAGATTTTAAAATAGGAAAGTGCGATTGTGCAGTGTCTGTAAACCGTTGATTCTAAAGGGTTTTTAAGTGGTTCCTATAACAACACTCTCACCAGCAGCGTGACGCTGCACCCAATCAGGCATCGGATACAGTCCGATGTCTTTTTTATGTTTATGTGTATTTTCAAGTGGTTCCTATAATATCACTCCCAACATCAGAGTACCCTATGGCATGCTTTGCCACTGAAGCATGCCTGCTTTATAACCCAATAGTATTTACTTGTCACAAAATAGCGCCTCTACCTAATTGGAAGAGACGCTATTAAACAGTTTATTATTTTTGATAAATTATCTGGGCTAATTACTAAATGTAAAACGTGATGTCATCGTTTTTAAAGTGTGCGCTTGACTTAGAAGTTCTTCACTTACCGAAGCTGTTTGCTCTGCAGCTGAAGTGTTGATATCTACCACCGAAGCTATTTGTTCCACGCCGGACTTGATTTGCTCGGCAGATATAGCTTGATTCTCTGTAGCGCCGGCAATATCATCCACAAGAGCACTAAGTTTAGAAGCACCTTCAAAAATATTTGTGATAGAAGCAGATGTGGCCTGTGCTACCTTGTTGCCTTGTTCCACAGCCGCTAGCGTCTCTTCAATCAGCATGGCTGTATCTCTTGCCGATTTTGCAGACCGAGATGCTAGGCTACGTACTTCTTCTGCCACCACAGCAAATCCTTTTCCTGAAACACCCGCTCGTGCAGCTTCTACCGCTGCATTAAGTGACAAGATGTTTGTTTGGAATGCGATATCATCAATAGCCTTGATAATATTGTTGATTTCATGTGATTTTTCATTGATTTGTTCCATGGCACGCATCATGTCTTGCATTTGTTCATTGCTCAATTGCAAAGATTCCTGCGTTGCTTTATTTGCTTTTTTAACATTTCGTGCATCCTCGGCAGTTTGTTTGATTCTGGTAGACACTTCATCTACCGAAACGGTTAACAGCTGAATAGCCGATGACTGCGAGTTGGCCCCTTGTGACATAGCTTGTGCATTATTTGCCAGTTGCTCGCTGCCGCCACGCACCAAGTTTGATGAGCTTTGCAGTTGCTTTAGCGTCATTGGTAGCTCTTTGTTAATTTTGTTATATGCTGTGGCCAGCGGGGCATAATCACCTACAAACAACTGCCCGCTGATTTCTTTGTGTGTGAAATCACCTTGTGACATAGCTGTGAGACCATCACTAAGCTCGCTGATAATACCCGACACATTTGATACCATCTCTTTTGTGGAGCCTACCAACACGCCAATTTCATTTTTGCCTGCTTTCAAATCTAAATTATATGTCAAATTGCCTTTGGAAATTTCGTGTAGAGCATCCGAGCAGTTTGCAATGGGGTTGATCAAACTTTTTTTAATCACTACTTCAGAAATAAACTGAACTATCATAATTAATAAAAGCAAGATTGCCATTACAACATATATCAATGTGTTTTGAATAATAGCGTCGGTCACAAGCTGATGAGTTCGAGTGTCTATCATTTCGCGCAACTCTATTTGTAAAGTAGCAATTTGGGCTAATCCGCTTTCGTATTCGTCGCCAAAA
Source organism: uncultured Oscillospiraceae bacterium (assembly GCA_964370155.1). Classification (GTDB taxonomy): domain Bacteria; phylum Bacillota; class Clostridia; order Oscillospirales; family Ruminococcaceae; genus JAAYCI01. The sequence continues at coordinate 39,351 of CAYJIC010000004.1, read as the reverse complement.
ACACTATCCATTGCCTCTTGCACATTACTTGATTTTACAGAGTCCATTGCAGCACTTTCCAGCGGAATGAGATTGTTTGAAATAGACTGCATTTCCTCGATTATGGCAATCTCATCATCTGCAAGTCCTATAGATTGCATGTTTTCAACACCGATATCTCTATTTTTTAAAGTGTTTACTTCTTCCCAATAATTATCGAAGTGCACAGTATCTCCCGTAGCAGAATATGCACGCACCTCTGATGTTAAATAAGCCGACCCATCCATAAACCGGTTCAAATTTATGATCAAATCTGCCCTATTTGCACTATATTCATTACTGCGTATACTTAACATCACAGACCCAATAAAAGATAATATTAGTAATAGCACAAGAATTGATATCGTAATAATTCTTAACCGTTGCATAGTAGATGCTTTTATAGACATTTTATTTCCTTTCTTTTAATTTTACGTTAGGCGTGTATGAACAATTAAAGTATATTAATCCTTAATTACGCAATATGGTCAAATAAACATTTGTTGACAAAATTATATCGATATAATGTGAATATTGTATCGATATAGTGTAAAGATTGTGAAATCTATTTGCAAATGTATATTTTTGTATTTTTTCTCTTAACAAAGTTATGGGTGTTTCCTATAACAACACCCGCCAACTAACACTCACCATCCTTCTCCTACCAGATAATAAAACAATCCTACTACAAGCGGCGGACAAAGCACTTTTATTTCAGCTACATCCTACGCAGTGCCGGGCCACATCCTTCAAACACAGAACTTTATAGTTGGCCGCAGCCGAATAAATCGCATAACAACAAAATAAATTTACACAAATCAACCCCCTCTAATAGTAATCATCCCAATTTTACTATTAAGAAGGGGTTTTATTATATTATACAAAACAACTTACTTAATCACGCACAGCAGAGCAACTCTCACGTTCAATAATTTTGTGGGGAATAGAAATACTCAATGGTATAGTATGGCCTTGATTAATACGATCAATGAGTATCTTCGCTCCAATAGCGCCCAGCTCTTCAATAGGAACACGTACAGTGGTGAGCGTTGGTGACAAAAACTGCGCGGCTTCGATATCGTCCACTCCAACAACCGATATGTCGCCGGGAATGTTATGTCCTGTTTCTTTAAGTGCGCGCATCACGCCAATAGCCGTTATGTCATTAGAACAAAATACAGCTGTTAGCTTGTCTGTTTTATTTAGTAGAGCCATCATCCCTTGATATCCACCTTCAGAAGAAAGCGCCACATCAGCGATATAGTTTTGTTCAATGGGAATATTGTTTTCGGCCAGCGCGGCACTGTAGCCCGTGAACCGCCGCTCATGAGAAACCTCGCCCACATAAGCTATATGTCGATGCCCCAAGTTGATCAAATATTCCACAGCAGAACTACTAATCTGAAACCCATCGCAAATAACACAGTCGCACTGCGGGTCATAGGAATTCAACCCTATATAAATCATGTCCGAATAGCTTTCTTTTAAACGGTTTAGAATATCACTATCGCAACGTCCAATGATAGCAATTCCATCCACTTTATCGTCATCAAGCGTCTGTAATATGGAAGGATTCTCAAAATCAATGGCAGAAAACGTGTATTTTACCATACAGTTATTTTTGCGAGCTTCTTCCTCAATACTGTGCGCTAAACGAGAAAAAAATGGATCCGACAAGGCTTTTGGCGATCTCGCGTGTAAGCAAGCAATAGAGCGCATAGCCTGCCTTTTGTCTGCGGTACGTACTCTATTTTTACGGTTCGTGTTTTTCGGGACATAGTTATAATATTCTGCAATACTCAAAATGCGTTCTTGTACATCAGGACTGGCAGCGGTGGAATCCTTGCTGTTGATAATACGGGACGCTGTCGAGATTGAGACACCGGCTTCTTTAGCTATTTCTTTAAGCGTCATATGACTCGTCTCCTAATCAAATAGATTAACAATATACTGAATTCATTGTACTAACTTTATACATTATGCACTAAACCATGTCTTTCATAGCTATTATACTAAAAAAAGGATTTACACGTCAACAATTTTACGAAAATTTAGTAAAATAACTAGTTTAAGTTGCCTTTATGCACAAACGATAATTTTTGTCGAATCTTGATTTTCATTCACAAAAAGTATATTTTACCATCATAACCCTATTTTTATTGTGCAGTTCGCTATATTTGGGTAAGCCAAATTCATGAAAAAGGATGAATTTTCATTGTTTTAGTAAAACTTATTGCAAATAAATGCGAAGTTTGTTAGACTAACTTTGACGGTTATATTTAGTAAACATGAAGTTAATTTGGTTAAAATCAACATATTTAGTTGTAAAATTTTAACTTTTCGCACAATAACATTTGCTTTGCGCCAAATAGTTGGGTAATTTGCTTTACTACCACAATTTATAGCTTCATTGGTTTATCAATATACAAAAACGACTATAAATATTATAGAGAAATAAAGAGAGGGGTTATTTTTATGGCATATTTAGTAACCGGAGGTACAGGGTTCATCGGCTCACACGTCTGCCGAGATTTAGTTCGTGCAGGTGATAAGGTAGTTGCGCTGGACGTTATATTAGATTATTCCACCATGAATGAAATAATGACGCCGGAGGAAGTAAGTGAAGTTTCTTTTGAGCTTGGCGATACCAATGATTTTTTAAGCCTTTCTTTACTTATTAAAAAACACAATATTCACACTATTATACATCTTGCTTCAACTCTTCATCCATTTTCTAACGAAAACCCTGCCCAAGCAGTGAAAACCATACTTATGGGTACTGTAAATGTATTTGAAGCTGCTAGAGTACTTAATCTTAAAAAAATCGTTTGGGCAAGTACCGTGGGCCTTTTTGGCGACTCGCAGGGTCTTATCGCAAATGATGCTCCACACAGACCAAACAATGTATACACAAAAGGTAAATCTGTTTGTGAGTTCCTTGCAATGCATTATGCAAAACAGTGGAACATTGACCAAATTGGCCTTCGTCCAACTGTTGTTTATGGTCCCGGCAGAAAGCGTGGATTTGTATCTTATGTTCAAAAGCTATTTGTTGAGCCCGCACAAGGCAAGCCTTCGATAGTACCTTATGGTGATTCCCTTATTGACTGGCAGTATGTTGAAGACATTGCCGAGTGCTTTGTAAAGTGTTCTAAAATAGGACGTGTGAAAACTATGATTTACAACACAAAAGGTGACGAAAGAAGTATCCGCGAAGCAAGAGATTATGTGAAAACATTATTGCCCGATGCAGACATCACACTTGAGGCGGGCGTTGCCGGAGTTGTTGATTCCATGAACTATGATGATACCCTTCTACGAGAAGAAATTGGGTTTGTGCCTAAATACAACATGGAAAGAGGTAGCTTAAATACAATTAACTACTATCGCAAACTTGAAGGTCTTCCCCCTCTAGTGGACAACAACCTATAAAGTTTAGATATATTGTTCGATAATCAAAACAAGCAATTAAAGATTAAAGTTAAATTATTTGACAGGTTATAAATCATTAATTAAGGAGATGGATTTTTATTATGACATATCTAGTAACAGGTGGCACCGGGTTTGTAGGATCTCATGTTTGTAAGGCTTTAGTTAGTGCAGGAGATAAAGTGGTTGTACTTGATGTTATATTGGATTATTCCATTATGAACGAAATCATGACACCGGAAGAAGTAAGCAGTATTTCCTTTGAGCTTGGCGATACCACTGATTTCTTAAGCCTTGCATTACTTATCAAAAAGCACAACATTGAAAAAATCATACACTTGGCTTCAACGCTTTTCCCATATTCTGATCATCACCCTGATCAAGCAGTAAAAACAATAGTTATGGGTACTGTAAATGTATTTGAAGCTGCAAAAGTGCTGGGTATCAAAAAAGTTGTTTGGTCAAGCACTGTAGGCGTTTTTGGCGCTGCAACAGGCATGATCGCAAATGATCATCCACACAGCCCAAACAATGTATATGCAGTGTGTAAAGATCAGTGCGAGTTCCTTGCACTACATTATGCAAAAACTTGGGACATAGATCAAATTGCTATTCGTCCGTCTGTTATTTACGGTCCGGGCAGAACACGCGGATTTTTAACTTACATCCAAAAACTGTTTGTCGAGCCTGCGCAGGGTAAGCCTTCGGTAGTGCCTTTTGGTGATTCTGTTACAGACTGGCAATATGTTGAAGATGTTGCAGCTTGTTTTGTAGCATGCTCTAAAGTAGGTCGTGTGAAAACTATGATTTACAACACCAGAGGTGACGTAAGAAGCATTAAAGAAGCTAGAGATTATGTGAAAACATTATTGCCCGATGCAGACATCACGCTTGAGCCCGGCGGCATGGGCGTTGTTGATTCGGTTGATTATGATGATAGCTTGATCAGAGAAGAAGTTGGATTTGTACCCAAATTCAACATGGAAAAAGGTTGCCTACATACTCTGAACTTCTATCGTAAACTGTACGGATTCCCGGAATTGGTAGACAACAACCTATAATATTATTTTAACGAGGTAAAACACATGAGAAAATTTCAAAATATAATGCATTCATGGATGTTCGGCAATGTAGCGCTACCTGATGTATTCGAAATTGTAAAGTCTTGCGGATTTGACGGCTTAGATTTAGGAGTTACCGCAGATAAAGCCTATAATATCAACAACTATAAAGACAGCAATATTAATGAGTTGAAAGAAAAATACGGCTTTTGCATTCCTGCTACTACCTGCATTATGCCTCCCAACTGTGATGACATAAGCCACAGCGACGAAAAATTCCGCAACATGGCTATCGACTATGTTAAAAGTGCAATAGATGCAACCAGCTTTGCCGGGGCAACGGGCATGTTGCTATTACCAAACGCCATGGGCCGGGCCGGGTATCATGTTTCAAGAGAGGTTGATTGGAAAACCTCAGTTGAATCCGTTCGTATTTGTGCCGAATATGCAAAACCGAAAGGTGTTTCAATCTTGCTTGAGCCCCTCAACCGCCACAGAGCAACCCTTGTTCGCACTGTTAAAGAAGGCGTTGAGATGATAAACGACGTGGGCATGGACAATGTATTCCTTGTTCCGGATGTATATCACATGAATAATGAAGAAGTATTCGGTGTTCCTTCAACCATTCGCCAATACGGTAAATACTTCAAGAATTTCCACGTTGCAGACAGTGCTCGTCATGCTCCGGGTATGGGCGTTTTCAATTGGGGCGAAATACTACTGGCACTTGACGCTGTAGGTTACGAAGGCCCTCTATCGTACGAGCCTATATATCGTGAATACAGCCCTGTCATGGTAGAAACAGATGAAGCATATCGCGAGCGCTTCATTCTTGAATTGACTAACAGCGTTGCATTCTTAAAAGGAAAAATCAATGCTTTAAATGTTCCTCAAATTGATTAATATTTAAAAATCACTAGCAAATAGACTAATAATTCAATCATAGGAGAATGACATTATGCCATATGTGAGAGACCCTAAGCAGCTATATGCACATGCAGTAAAAAACAACTATATCCTTTTTGCAGCACACTCTTTCGGTGATTTGAGATCTCTGAAAAACATGCTTGACGCTGCGGAAGAAGTGGATTCACCTTTTATCGTTCAGTTTATGCCCTACATGAAAGGTATCACTCCCAACGTAAGTAAATTTTTAGATTATTTTGTAAATGATTTTTGTGCTGATTACAAAATACCTATTATTATGAACCATGACCACATCTCATCTGTTGAAGAATCTTTGGCAGCAATAGACGCAGGTTTTCTTTCAATAATGTATGATGGTTCCAGCTTGCCTTTCGAAGAAAACGTGGCAAACACCAAAAAAATCGTGGATTATGCTCACAAAAAGAATGTGTGGGTTGAAGCAGAACTTGGCCATATCACAGGCTTTGAGATGGGTGCAGCCGGTGGGTTTGTAACACAAACCACATACACTGTTCCCGAGCAAGCCGCAGAGTTTATTGCTAAAACCGGCTGTGACTCTTTGGCTATTGCCGTAGGTACATCCCATGGCGGAATTGACAACGGCGGCGAAACACTAACACTTGATTATGAACTACTTGGAAAAATCAGAGAAGCTGTTGGCCCTGAGTATCCGCTAGTTCTTCACGGTGCAGCTCAAATGCCCAAAGATTTGGTTTCCAAAGTAAACGAACAGGGCGGCAAAGTTCCATATTTGGACATGTGCTCTGCTGAAACTATTGAGAAAACAAGAAATTACGGCATTGCAAAAACTAACATGGACGTAGACAACTGGGTTGTTGTTACCGCAGCAGTAAGAAAGCACCTAAACGAGAATCCCGAAAATTATTTCTTCCATGTATATGCAGATGCAGCAATGCCCGACTTGAAAGATTATATTAAATATAAGTTGACCGATGTAACAAAAAGTGCCGGATTTGCTTCAAAATACTATGAGGATGTAAAGTAAGGCATATGTACTTAATTGGATCTGGGATGGGTTTAATCTTTAAACTCATAGCTTAGATATAGTAAATTCAGAAAAGTTTCACAAAAAGAGAGGGAAAATGTTATGAAAAAGTTTTACAAGTTGCTCGTTTTCGTACTGGTTGCAGCAATGATGTTAACCACACTTGCTGGATGTAGCTCTGAGCCCGCAGCTTCTACACCTGCAGATGCTGCTCCTGCTGATTCTGCTGCAGGCGACGCCGCTGAAGGTGATGCCGCTGGTGATTCCATGGCTGCTGAGATTTTCGCAAGCGTTGAGCCTTTTGCCGAGACCCAAACTCTTAACTTAGGTCTTCTAAGTGGTGGTATGAATGGGTTCACAAACATCTTGATAGAGCGTTTGGGTGGCTATGAATACGCCAACATAGACGTTAACTTCGAAGTGTTCGGTAATGGTCCTGTTGTGGTTGAAACCTTAGTGGCCGATGCTGTTGACGCTGCTATTTACGGCGTAGGCGGCATTCACTCCGGTGCCATCACTCATGGAATTGTTAACCTTGCACCTGCTATGTCTGACGTTGGTGGCCTTGGCATATTTGCAGCTAATGACACTGCTATCGTTCAAGCAGGTATGGACGAAGAAACAGGCATCTACGGCACCGCAGAAATGTGGCAAGAAGTAGAAATCTTCTGTAACGTAGGCACTTCTTTGTACTATACTTTGTCCAAAGGTCTTGATCGCGTAGGTCTGACACTTGACGATGTTCAAGTTACTCACATGACACCTGAAAACGTAAACACCGCAATGCTTGCAGGCCAAGCTGACGTAGGCGCTATCTGGGGCGCTCTGTCTTACGGCGATGTTACAGAAAACAACACCATGGTTATCAATGCTATGGATGTAGGCGTTAACCTAATCAACAACTTTGTTGCTACAGAAACAGCTTTGGCCGATCCTGGCAAAGCAGAAGCTATCCAAAAATGGATGGAAATGTTCTACGTTGCTGTTGAGTGGATGTATGCAAACGACGAAAACTTTGATCAAGGTATCGCTTGGTTCCAACAATGGCAAGAAGACAGTGGCATCAGATCCACACCTGAAGATCTTGCACTTCTAGCTAGAGAATCATATGCTTTCAACCTAGATCAAGCTTATGAAATGGTATCTACTGAAAGCCCCACCGCAGGAATGACCAATTTCGTATATGCCAGCTATGATCCCCTGGAGTTCTATGTTTCATTGGGCAGCTTTACTGAGGCTGATCTTGAAACCTTTGCACAACCTCACCTTTGGGATACTTCTATGGTAGAGGCTATCTACGAAAAATACAACGCATAAAATAGCATTATTAAAGGGAAGTAAATGTCGTTAATACCATGGCTCTCGAAAAGATTTTGCCATAGTGTGCTACTCTTTTCGGGAGCTGTGCTATAATATCTCATTTACTTTCCTTTCATTTTTTAGAAAGGATCCTTGAAACTATGAATTTAAAGAAGAAACGAGAGCCTTTCAGTTTTGTTGATACTCTTCTTCCTGTAATTGTTGTTTTAGCCTTTATACTAATTTGGCAGCTGGCTGTATCTGCCGGATGGATTGCCAGCAACCAATTGGCATCTCCGTATACTGTAGTAGTAACATTTCTTGATAAACTGACCAACACCAGCCCTGACGGTGCAACTCTACAAATAAATATTTTGCAAAGTTTGAAAATATCTTTGGCCGGATTTGGCCTTGGTGTAGTCACAGGTTTGCCTGTAGGTCTTTTAATGGGATGGTATCAACCTTTTAGAAGCCTAGTGAAGCCGATCTTTGAACTTGTTCGTCCTGTTCCTGCTATTGCATGGATTCCACTAACCATTATGTGGATAGGTGTAGGCGACACAGCTAAAATTCTTATCGTTTGGCTTTCAGCCTTTATCCCTTGCGTTCTTAATTCACAAACTGGTATTATTCAAACCAGCCCGGTATTGATCAACTTAGCAAAAACATTCGGGGCCTCTGATTTTGAAACTTTCTATCGGTTTGGCATTCCTTCTGCAACACCTATGATGTTTGCAGGAATCCGTATTGCTTTGGGTAATGCGTGGGCCACACTGGTAGCTGCAGAGCTTTTGGCTGCAAATGCAGGCCTGGGCTATATGATCGTTATGGGTAGACAGTTTGCAAGACCTGACATCATGCTTTTGGGCATGGTTACTATCGGCTTATTGGGCTTTGTTTTCACATTCATATTTGAACGTACAGAACGATATGTGTTGAAATGGAAGCTGAACTAAGTAGCTTTAAACTTGAGCAGAAAGGAATAGAGTCTAATGAAACAAACGACCTTAACTGGCAGGCGTATACTGTTAACAACCCTTTCCGTGATATCTATTAGTACATTTGTCATTGTTTGGCTTATTGCATCATCACAAAACTCCGTGGTAGTTCCTGCTCCTTTGATGGTATGGGAGCGTATATTATTAACGTTTGAAACGCCAATTAATGATTATAATATTTTCGGACATATTGGGTTTTCCCTTTTCAGGGTACTTGTTGCACTGTTTTTTGCCATTATAATTGGTGTACCGATGGGTATTGGCATTGGCTGGAACAAAGTTTTCAGCAAGTCAATCGGAACACTTTTCGAGCTTATCCGTCCTATACCTCCCATCGCATGGCTTTCTATTGTAATTATGTGGTTTGGCGTAGGCGAGTTCCCTAAAGTTTTGATTGTATTTTACGGCATGCTTATGCCTATTGTAATCAACACATACACCGGAATCAAACAAGTGGACTACAGCTTAATCGATGTTGGTAAATCATTTAGAGCTACAAATCTCCAACTTTTGACCAACATCGCAATTCCCAATGCTTTGCCAAACATTCTGGTAGGCTTCAGAAACGCCATAGGTGCAGGTTGGGGCGTTGTTGTGGCTGCCGAGATGATCGGTGCAAAACAAGGCCTTGGTTTTATCGTCAATAGGGGTATGGAGTTCTTTGATCCTGCACTAATTTTTGTAGGCATTTTGCTTATAGGTATTATAGGCGCCCTATTGTCAGTAGTTGTTGAAGCATTTGAGAGGAGGGCTTGTCCATGGGTACACAGAAAAGGGTAATACTTGAAATAAAAGATCTTCAAAAAACTTTTACTTCTCAAAACTCTGAGCGCCTTGTAGTTGATAATGTCTCCTTTGACGTGAAGGAAAACGAATTTTTAGTATTGCTTGGTCCCGGCTATTGTGGCAAAACCGTTATTTTGAATATGCTTATGGGTTTGCTAGAGCCTGATGGTGGCGAGATTTTGTTCAACGGACAAAAACTCACACCTGAAACCAGCGGCGACAAGTTTGGCATGGTTTTCCAAAAGTTGGGTCTTATGCCTTGGAAAACAGTTATGCAGAATGTTGAATTTGGCGCACAGCTTAAAGGTATGGACAAAGCAGAGCGACGCAAACTCGCACAACATTATATAGACCTTGTAGGACTAACCGGTTTTGAAAACCACTTCCCACATCAACTCTCGGGTGGTATGAAACAACGTGTGGGTATCGCACGTGCATACACAAACAAACCTGAAATATTGATAATGGACGAGCCATTCGGCCAGTTGGACGCTCAAACTCGTTATGCAATGCAAGAGGAAATTATCAGGGTTTGGGAAAAAGAAAAACGTACTATCATCTTTGTAACTAATAATATTGAGGAAGCCACATATTTGGCAGACAGGATTATTTTGTTCAGCAAGTGTCCTGCACACACTCAAGAAATTTATGACATTGAAATACCAAGACCTCGCAATATGACGGACATGGATTTCTTGAAGATGAGAAAACTTGTTTCCGACAACACCGATTTAGCTCTTTAATAATCCCGAAAGGAGGAATATGACATGAACACTCAAGGTGAAGCAAAAATCGTAGTAAACAATCTAAGTAAAAACTTTGGTGACTTAGAAGTATTAAAAGATATGAATTTCACTATAAACAAGGGTGAATTTCGCGTAGTAGTTGGCCCTACTGGATGTGGTAAAACCACATTTTTGAATTTGCTGACCAGAATTTTAGAGCCTACCTCAGGCGAGCTTTTGATAAACGGAGAGCCTGCTGACCCAAGTAAACACAACTTAGCCTTTGCGTTTCAGGAGCCATCCAGTATCCCTTGGTTGACTGTTGAAGAAAACCTGGCTGTAGGACTTAAAATCAAGCGCATTCCAAAAGAAGAGATTTCCAAGCGTGTAGAGCATATGATTCAGCTGCTGGGTCTTGAGGAATTTAGGAAGCTATATCCTCACCAGCTATCTGTTAGTGCTGAGCAACGTGTTATTATCGGTCGCGCTTTTGCTACTTATCCAGATCTACTGTTGATGGACGAGCCCTACGGACAAATGGATATAAAAATGCGCTACTATTTAGAAGACGAGGTGCTAAGGATTTGGCGCGAGCTGGGCACAACCATCGTCTTTATCACTCATAACATTGAAGAAGCTGTATATCTTGCGGAAAAAATCATGATTCTAACAAACAAGCCCAGTACTGTTCGTGAAGTGTTAGATGTAGATTTACCTCACCCAAGAGATTTTACCGATCCGGAATTTGTAAAAATTCGAAACTATGTTACCGATAAAATCAAATGGTGGTAATAGAGGATTGGTCATAGCTAATATTTAAATCATTGAGATATATGGAAAGTGAGGACAGTATATGCAATTACAATTTGAATACGGTGTTGGTATGATGACAGCAGACCTCCCGGATACAACAGATGTATTTATACCGGGCGAAACTGTAAAAGACCCCGAGTGCATTGCTCAGGATTGGGACACGTTATATAATGCCACCTTGGAAAGTATAAGAAATCCTATAGGTACCGAACCTTTTACAACTATTGCCAATGCCGACAGCAAAGTAGTATTTATTATTCCCGATATTGTAAAGGGTGGCACACACCCAACAAGTCATCGAAAAGTAGCGATTCGCGCCTGCCTGGACGAGCTGTATGCCAAGGGAGTAAAACGTGAGAACATATTGCTTCTCATTTCAAACGGTTTACACTCTCGTGCTACCACAGCTGAAAATCGTGCTATTTTGGGAGATCTTTTTGATGAATTCAATCCTACAAATCAGATAGACAGCCATGACAGTGAAAACTATGATGATCTTGTTGATTTAGGGATTGCTCCAAACGGCGACCATGTCATAATGAACAAGCGTGTGTATGACTCGGACATTGCCATACTCATCGGCCATGCAATGGGCAACCCTTACGGTGGTTATTCCGGTGGTTACAAGCACTGTGCTACAGGCATTACTCACTGGAAAAGCATCGCTTCGCATCACGTACCAAAAGTTATGCACAAGCCTAACTTTGTACCTGTTTCCACCAACAACGAGATGCGTTCAAAGTTTGATGCTCAGGGCATGTACATGGAAGAAAAAATGGGCAAAAAGTTCTTTTGCTGTGACGCAGTGCTAGACACAAAAGCCCGTCAAATTGCCATCCATAGTGGCTGGGCAAAAGAAATGCAGCCTGTTTCATGGGAAGTTGCCGACAAGCGCACTTATGTGCATTGGGCCGAGAAAAAGTATGACGTTGTTGTGTTTGGCATGCCGCAGGACTTCCACTACGGCGCAGGCATGGGCACAAACCCCATTCAAATGATGCAGGCGTTGTCTGCCCAAGTTATACGTCATAAACGAATACTCAGCGACAAGTGCGTATTCATTGTTTCTTCATCCTGCGATGGATGGTTCCATAAAGAACGTTGGCCATACAGCGAAGAATTATATGATATGTTCCAAACAGACTTCATGAACATATTGCCTGATATTAATCGCTACGGCGAATATTTCGCCACAAATGCCGAATATATTCGTCAGTATCGCTATTGTAACGCGTTCCATCCTTTCCACGGATTTTCAATGATGAGTTGCGGCCATCTTGCTGAAGAGCACTTGTCTGCTACTTATATTGTCGGCGCAAGAGAGCCCGGTATAGCTCGTGGCATGGGACTTAAAACCCGTGCAAGCTTTGAAGAAGCCTTGGCCGACGCGAAAAAGAAATATGTGGGCGAAAACCCAAATATTTTGGCATTGCCGCTTGCATTTAAAACAGCAGCTGTGCACTTGTGCATGAAAGACTCAAGCGAAAACAGTCATTCAAGAGATGGAGCTTCCGGCGGTTGCTGCGGATAAGATTATCATTTCACATGATGATTTGTGATCTTTTGCTCTGCTTGGATATACTATTTACAGATGATACCGAAATTGATTTTTATCTAAATTTTAAGGCACCGAGTGAAGCTCGGTGTCTTTTTTTGATTTTACTAAAAGCTCTAAAAATATTGACACTACAAAAGAAATGATATAGAATTATCCATGTATATTTCTATATTTAAAGGGGAATTGGTATGATTATTAAAAATGTGAAATCTGTTTTGCTGGCGCTGGTTATGATTGTAGTGATGTTTTCTTTTATGGTGGTATCTTCTACTGACGTTTCGGCGGCAGAGGTAGATGTTAGCGACTGGACAGAGTTAGCGGCAGCCTTGAGCAGAGGTGATACCATAATAAATATTGTCGGTGATGTTGTCGTTCCTATATCCAACTCGTTCACTTTGTACGCCGGCAACACCATAAATATTCAGAATGGCGCCAGTCTCACAACATCATCCAGCAGTACTTTTTATATTTATGGAACACTTAATAACCTTGGCACATTTATAAACAATGCCACATTTAACACTCAAGACGGTGGACAAATAATCCATAACGGTACCACATTTACGAATAACGGCACTATGAACTTTACCAATAATTCCATCTTAAATGCATATACCGGCAGTAGCGCTATAGCCAACAACGGTAGTATTACTTTTGACAGTTCCGACTTTTTAACATTTCCTTTGGCTCCGGGTATTACCGGCAATCCCGCAACTTTCAATAATAACAGTCTCACAATATTGAACAACTACACTGTTGTTGACACATTAGGTGAGTTTGAACGCGCAGTTACTAATGCAAATCTATCTAATATAATAATAACCGCTGATTTAACTATACCCGCTAGTGCCACCTGGGCTACTTTGCCTCAAGGCAAGCTGATTTTTGTCGGTAATGGTAGCGGCACACCGGCTGTTACTCTCACCATAGAAAATCAGTTTGTAAACGAAGGAACCATAACTGTAACTAGTAATTCAACGCTAGCGGTTTCCGGTACCGGCCTTATTCTAAATAAAGGAACAGTGGCCGCTGCGGCCGGTAGCAATGGCACTATACCAGGTGGTTCTGCGTCAGACGGCACCGTGCAAAACAGACGATTTGATGTTTCAAGTAGCAGTTTATATTTATATAATATCAACAACGAAACATATTTTGCTACTTCAGATACAAACAGAGTGCGTACATATTATGCAGGCCCTCTAACTTTGTACGGAACAACTACTACAAACATTGTTGGGGCGTTAAACGCTGGTACCTATAATATCATTATGGAAAATCTAAATATGAACATCACAACTCTTCCTGCCGATGCGCCATCGGGTGCGCCCATCGCCCCATTTAGTGCAGTTCCAGACACTACATTAAACATTTCTTTGAGTGGCATAAACTCATTGTCCGGGACAGATGTAGGACTATCACACTATTTGGGACTGGCACCGAATACCCTAACTATTACTTCTACCTCGGGCGGAAGCCTATCCGCTACGGGAACAAGCACTTCCAATAGCGCTGGCATTTTTGCAGGAGACAATAGGGTTATCATAGGCGGAAATGCCGTGGTGACAGCAACAGGCCATGGAGATGGCACAGGTATTTTAAGCAATAATATCGTAGTGCAAGACACAGCAAACGTGACAGGTATTCATGTACCGGCAGCCGGTGCACCCGTTGGCACTCCCTCGAATGCGTTTGCATCAAGGCCCACATTGAACCCATCTGCAGGCTACCAAGCCGTAGTAAGATCAGGTGCCGCAGCACCCGGCGCAGTGGTGACAGACCACACGTCAGCCTACCACACAAACTCTTATGCTAATGTATCCATGCAACCTATAAGCACAACCACTACAACCACAACTACCACTACTACCACTACAAATACTGTACCTGCAGGCATGATTAGCCCGCAAACCGGAGTATATTCTTAATTTAGCCTAATATATTTTCACACTGGGCCTCTCTCTTGCCAACTTTTTGTTGATCAGGAGAGAGGTTTTATCTAACAACTGCTGCAACTCCTTATAGTAAGAAAGGAAAACAACTATGAAGCATCGACTAGTGCTTGGTTGCGTGGCCGACGATTTCACCGGGGCAAGTGATGCCGCTTCTTTTTTGATGGAGCAAGGCCTGAAAACAGTACTTTTCAACGGCATACCTAAAGGTGAGGTTCCCGAATGTAGCGCCGTTGTGATTGCTTTAAAAAGTAGAACACAAAAAACTAGCGATGCTGTAAAAGATTCAATGAAAGCTTTCATGTGGCTTCACGATAATGGCGCAGAACATCTGTTTTTTAAATATTGTTCTACATTCGACTCTACAAAGGATGGTAATATTGGCCCTGTTTTAGATGCTTTACTCGAAAAAACAAGGACAAAGTATTCAATTTTATCCCCGGCGCTTCCTGTTAACGGCCGAACAGTAAAAAACGGTATTTTATATGTTGACGGTGTGCCTTTAAGCGAAACACATATGAAAAACCATCCCTTAACACCAATGTGGGCATCTTCTATCCAAGAATTGATGTCCCCTCAATGCAAGTATGAAACCCTAAATTTGAATTTTGAAACGTTAGAAAAAACCAAAGAAGATATTTTAGATCTAGTTTCCGAATTTGCGCAAGGTAAGGATCATTTTTATATTATTCCTGATTATTTAAACGATTTCCACGGAGCAAAAGTAGCAGATGTATTTTCAGAATGCAGAGTTTTAAGCGGTGGCTCCGGCATATTGGCGCCTTTGGCGAAAAAATATAGTCAAGAATTAAACCATTGTAACATCAATGTTATGAAACCCTCAACACAAGGAAAGGCTCTTGTTTTAGCCGGAAGCTGTTCCAAGGTAACCTTGGCGCAAATTACTAACTTTCAAAGCAAGGGCTACGCCTCTTATCGCATAGATCCCATAAAATTATCAAATGGCATAGAAACCGTCGAGGACATTTGGAAATTTGCTACACAAAACACATCAAATGAAATCTTAATATACAGTTCCGATAACGTAGAAAATGTAGAAAAAAACCAAAAACTCGGCAAAGGCTCGGTCGCGGAAATTTTGGAGCAAACCATAGCTACTTTAGCGCAAAAAGCTGTTAACGAAGGCTATACGCGAATTATCATAGCAGGCGGCGAAACTTCAAGCGCCGCTTGCAAAAAGCTTGGATACCACAGTTTCGAAATTGGAGAAAGTGTAGCACCCGGAGTTCCTGTTATGGCGCCACTTTCTGATTTTAACATCCGAATTGTTTTAAAGTCGGGAAATTTCGGGCAAGTAGATTTCTTTGAAAGAGCTCTAAACATGACCAAAACAAGTAAAAAAGATGTTTAAGCATATTGCTTAAACATCTTTTTATATACCCACTATACAGTGATTTCAACTAAATTACCTTCAGTGTCTACAACACAGCTTTCGTAATATCCATCGCCTGTCGTTCTTGGATTGCTGGTAACCTCATACCCGTCGTTTTGGATTTTATACGTAAGTTCTCTGACTTTTTCTTCGCTACCCACACTAAACGCCAAATGAATGAACCCTGTGCGCTTATTATTTTGTGTTTTTTCTTCTAGCTCGGGCAAGTTCATGATTTCCAATCTTGCGCCATCTTCAAACGATAAAAAATACGATTTAAATCCTGTATTTTTATTATGATACAACTCGCCGGCTTTAGCCTCAAAATAATTTTCATAGTAGCTTTTTGCTTTTTCTAAATCTTTTACATACAGTGCAATGTGTTCAACCTTCATTTGTCTGTCCCTTCACTTTCTTTAGCATAGTTTCATACATCAAAAACATCACTATCAAAATCACCCCTATAAAAACTGGGTATAAAGTAAAACTTATCTCTCTACCAATCACGCCAAAAAGAGCCGGCATGATAAGAGTACCTGTATACGCTGACGCCATTTGAACGCCTGTAATTGCTTGCGAATGTGTCACACCGAAATTATACGGCGTAGAGTGAATAATACACGGGAAAACCGGCGCCGAACCCAGACCTATCAAAGCAATACCGATAAACGCTGTGTATTCACCAAATGGAATAAATAACACTCCCATTCCTATCGCCATGATAGCCGTGCCTGCTCGTATCATCTGTTTGTCGTTATATTTCATGGCAATAAATCCGCATATTCCCCTGCCTATAGTAATTCCAAGATAAAACAAGGCTGAAAACCCGGCGGCAATCTCGGGGGGAATTCCCCTGTTATACACAAGGTAACTACTTGCCCAAAGTCCTGTGGTTTGCTCGATTGCACAAAAGCAGAAGAATGCAGCTGCAATTTGCTTTACGCCACGTATACTTAATACCTCTTTTAGCGAAAGTGTTCGCTGTTTTTTTTCAGCACCACTTATATTTTTGGTGGTTGCTTTCCATATAGGGCTACTGATGAAGATAACTATCGCGAGTATAGCCTGTATCACAAATAGCACAATATATCCCGTTCTAAAGCTATACCCCCCTGTAAGTGCCATTCCCATTATGTATGGCCCTAGGGTTGCGCCAACACCCCACATGCAATGAAGCCAGCTCATGTGTTTGCTTTCAAAGTTCACCGCAACATAGTTGTTAAGTGCAGCGTCTACACTTCCTGCGCCTAGGCCATACGGCAGCGCCCACAAGCACAGCACTAGAAATGATGGGCTGAAAGAAAACCCAAACAATGAAACCGCAGTTAGCAAAACGCTGACAACTGTTATTTTATGTACTCCAATTTTATTTATAAGCCTATCACTGTTAAGGCTTGAAATGATTGTACCTACTGAAATAATAATTGTGACAATACCCATACCCGAAATGGGTACGCCAAGCTCCTCGCTCATAATCGGCCACGCCGAGCCAATCACTGCATCGGGCAGACCAAGGCTAATAAATACTATATAAATCAGTGCTAAAAGTATGCTTACCATATTGTACCTCCGCTTTATTTACGATATAATAATATCATCATATATTTTGCGTTTCTATTAATATATCGTAATTTGATATGATTATTTCGCCAAAAGAGGTCTTCATGAGAAAAGCAACCTGTACTAATATTGTCTTAGACAATACTATGAAAGAACTTAACGTCAGAGGTACGCCCGAGTTACCTGTGGGTATATATGATGATGATTTAAAGGCAGACCCTGTTCCGTATCATTGGCATGATGAAATAGAGCTTATTGTGGTTACAAGCGGCAAAATGGACATCACTGTTGAGCTTGAAAAATATGTGCTAAGCGCCGGCGAAGGAATTTTTATAAATTCCGGCAGGCTACATTCTTGCATAAACTTTGATAATTCAGATTGCACATTAAAATCATTTGTTTTTCATGCAAAGTTCTTATACGGTGACTTAAACAGTGTTTTATTTGAAAATTACTTTTATTCTCTACTGAAAGAAACCTCTATCAACACTTACTCACTATCCGCCGAGGCTTGCTCGCTTGTGTTGAACGCTTATAACGCTTTCTCAGCCCAAGAATTTGCTTATGAATTTTCCGTTAGGGAAAACTTGACCAAAACTTTATTACCTATCATAAAAAGCACCGAAAATATACAAAACCCTACAGACCTAAAAACAACAAAACAACTGAACCGATGTAAGACCATGATGTCATTTATTCATCAAAATTTTGACAAATCAATAACTTTACTTGACATAGCTGAAAGCGCCGATGTAAAAGAAAGCGAAGCCTTGAGAAGCTTCAAAAGTATTTTAAGTACCTCACCAATAAAATACCTAAAAAAATATCGGCTTCAACAGTCAGCGTTTTTACTGAGAACAACTAACGAGCCTATCATACATATCGGGCTCAGCTGTGGCTTTGCCGAAATGAGCTATTTCACAAAAAGCTTTAGGGAAATGTATGATATCCCGCCCACAGAATATAGAAAACTAAAACAATAACCTCCCCTTTTTAAAATCCTTCTCGATTTACCGATTGGGATTTTTTAGTTGACAAAATTATTGTTTTGCAGTATATTAGTAATTGCTAATATACTGCAAAGGATGTGTTCAGCTTGAATAAGAGCAAAAAAATCGCATTAGTTGATGCACTTTGCGTTGCCTGCGGCACTTGCATAAAGACTTGCCCAGTCAACGCTATTACTGTTTCAAACGGTGTCTGCGCTGTGGTACGCGACGACAAATGTGTGGGATGTGGCAAATGTAGCCTGGCATGTCCTGCCGGTGTAATATCAATAATTCCCCGTGAGGCACTTTAATGAAAACTAAAAAATGGACTGATTATTTATGGATTGTAGAGATTATTTATTTGATTTTGGGATTTTTTAATATCTTGTTTGCATGGATTGGCCTAATCTTCTTTTTCACGCCGCTTATGATTTCTGTAGTCAGTGGAAACAAAGGTTATTGCCATAATTATTGTGGACGCGGGCAACTTTTTGCCACTTTAGGTACGAAGCTCTCACGTAATCGGCCTTTGCCAAAATTTATGAAAAGCACTTATTTCCGTTACGGGTTTTTAGCGTTTTTTATGACTATGTTTATAAATATGTTGTTTGTTACATACTTAGTATTTGCAGGAGCACAAAACTTAAATGAAGCCGTGACCGTGTTATGGACAATAAACATACCTTGGAGCTTTGCATACACATATAGTGTGTCGCCCTGGATAGCACAGTTCGCGTTTGGTTTTTACAGTGTAATGCTGACATCAAATATCATCGGGCTTGTCACAATGGTTATTTTTAAGCCAAAAGGATTTTGTGTTTACTGCCCGATGGGCACAATGACACAGGGAATATGCAAGCTTAAAGCAAAAGGAGAGTAGTAATAATGGAAGAAATGAAAGTAAAAGCTAAAGAAGTTGCCGATTTATTAAAAGTGCTGTCCAACGAGAATCGTTTACTTATTTTATGCGAGCTTATAAAAGGCCCACAAAGCGTAAATTCTTTACTTGAAAATTTACAGATAACTCAATCCGGCATTTCTCAGCACCTTGCAATTCTAAAAACCACCGGGCTACTAGACTACAATAAAAAAGGACAAACTGTTTTTTACAGTATAAAAGACGAAAAAATCATCGAGCTAATGAGCTGCATTAAAGAGCTCTATTGTAAATAATAAAGAGGTGAAAAACATGAATAAAACAAGCGGCAAAAAAATTGTAATCGTCGGCGGTGTTGCCGGAGGTGCCGGCGCTGCGGCACGGCTACGCCGATTAAGTGAAGACACCGAAATCATCATGCTTGAAAAAGGAGAGTTCATTTCTTTTGCAAACTGTGGACTACCGTATTATCTCAGTGGTGTAATAAGTAAAAAAGAAAGTTTACTTATTCAAACAGTGTCTGGGTTTTCTACTCGATTTAATATTGATGTGCGGGTATTTTCAGAAGTTATTGCAGTAAATGGCACCTCAAAAACCATAAAAGTGAAAAACCACACAGACAACACCGAGTATGATTTGCCTTATGACGAGCTGATATTATCGCCGGGTGCAAGACCAATCACACCTAATATACCCATTTCTAGTGATATGCCTGTTTTCACTCTTCGAAATGTTCCGGACACTTACAAAATCAAAGACTATTTAGAAAGCAGTATGCCAAAAACTGCTTGTGTTATCGGTGGTGGATTTATCGGTATTGAGGTTGCAGAAAATTTATCCATTGCAGGCGTAAATGTAACTATTATAGAAGCTATTGATCATTTGATGCCAAATATTGATAGTGATATGAGTCATTCTATTCATAACCACGTAAGATCAAACGGCATTACTTTAGCCTTGGGCAAAATCGCAACAGAGATAAAAGCCGATGGTGTAGTACTTAATGACGGCAGCTTTATTTCATGTGACATGGTAGTGATGTCGGTTGGTGTTCGCCCTGAAACAACGTTTTTGCAAAATAGTGGGCTAGCTCTAGGCAAAAAAGGTGAGATTTTAGTCGATGAATATTTGAAAACTTCACAAGACAGCATATGGGCGCTGGGCGACGCTGTCTCGGTCAAGAATTTTGTCTCAAACCAGCAAAGTGTCATTCCCTTAGCTGGCCCTGCAAACAAACAGGCTCGAATAGTTGCCGATAATGTCATGGGTAGAAAGTCGAAATACAACGGTACGCAAGGAACCAGTATTGCAAAAGTTTTTGAAATGACCGTTGCAGGAGTCGGCCTTACAGAAAGAGAATGTATAAACCTAGGCCTGGATTTTCACAAGGCATTTTCAGCGTCAAACCACCACGCAGGCTATTATCCAAACGCCAAAACCATGCTAATCAAACTACTGTTCGCAAAATCAGATGGTGTTATCTTGGGTGCACAAATAGCCGGCTTTGAAGGCGTCGATAAACGAATAGATGTTATCGCGACCGCCATAAGGGCACACATGACGGTTTTCGACTTACATGAATTAGAGCTTGCCTACGCACCACCTTTTTCAAGCGCAAAAGATCCTGTGAACATGATGGGATATATCGGCGAAAACATAATGCTTGGCGAAGTAAAAACAAGTACATTCAAAGATGTGCTCAGCATGGGTAGCGAAATAACAAAACTTGATGTGCGCACTGAACACGAATTCAAAAAGGGTGCCATTGATGGTTTTATAAACATACCTTTAGACAGTTTAAGGGATAACCTGGATGCCCTCGATAAAACAAAACCGGTGCATGTACTGTGCCATAGTGGGCTACGTGCATACCTTGCGATTAGGATTTTGCAAAACCATGGATTTGACTGCTACAATATTTTCGGGTCTTTTTTATGGTACGCTATTTACAAAGAGGATGTCAGGCAAACGGCTGAATAGCTTCTTACATCTTTAACTTAACTAAAAGCCTTGCTGTCATAGCAAGGCTTTTAATGTTTTTGCTTTTTTGGAATTAGATTTCCGATTTTAGGAAGAATTTCAATCCTTTGCATGGTATAATTAAAAAAAATTAACACAGGTGTTGCTTATGTTTTTTGAATACAGCCAAACTGAACTAGCGCATTTAAAGAAAAAAGATAAAATTCTAGGTGAAGCTATTGATAAAATTGGTATGGTAGAAAGACAGCTTGACGAGGATTTGTTTTCATCTGTCATACATCATATTATAGGCCAGCAAATTTCTGTGGCGGCTCAGGCAACTGTTTGGAAGCGATTGTGTGATCAGTTGAGTATCGTCACCGCAGAAACCATCGCAAACTCTGATATTGAAACACTGCAAAAATGCGGTATGACATACAAAAAAGCCGAGTACATAACATATTTTTGTGAGCGTGTACTTAGTGGCGAGCTTGTTCTAGCTCAGCTTTATGACATGAGTGACGAAGAAATAATCAAAACGCTTTCTTCAATAAAAGGTATTGGTGTGTGGACAGCTGAAATGATTATGACATTTTGTATGCAAAGACCAAATGTGTTAAGTTTCGGCGACCTTGCCATCCTTCGTGGTATGCGCATGCTTTACAGGCACAGAAAAATAACACCTCAGCTTTTTGCTAAATATAAGCGCAGATACTCGCCCTATGCCACCACAGCAGCACTATATCTTTGGGCCATTGCCGGCGGCGCTATACCCGAGCTAACCGATCCTGCCCCTAAACAAAAGAAGGTGAAAAAGTGATTGATATTTCTGATGATGAAAAATATTTAGCCGTGATTAACAACGACGCTACATTCGACGATATTTTTTATTATGCTGTGAAATCAACAGGTATTTACTGTCGACCTTCCTGCAAGTCTCGGCCACCAAAAAGAGAAAATACACTGTTTTTTAATTCCGCTTCAGAAGCGCAAAACACAGGATTTAGGGCTTGCAAACGTTGCAGGAGCGATCTTTCAAGCTACCAACCAATCAAATCCATATCATTCAAAGTTAAAGCCTTGATTGATAACATGTTTGCGGCTGATACTTTACTGAATGACGAGCTTTCAAAACTAGGACTATCCTACAGGCAATTGGCCGAAGTTTTTAAAAGCGAGTATGGAAAAACACCAAAGGCTTACGTGGATGAACTTCGAATCAACGAAGCAAAAAGACAACTCGCCAAAACAAATAACACTATAATAGATATTTCTATGAGTATAGGATTTAGCAGCTTGTCGGCATTTTATCGGTTTTTCAAGGAAAACACCGGCTACACTCCTGGACTTTACAGAAAGGATAATAAAGAATAATGAATTATGCTGTTTATGAATCAAAACTTGGATTTATACGAATTGAATATGATAACGAAACTGTCACTTTATTGAAAAAACTGAATGAAACTCCGGCTGACCACGGAAAAGCAACCGATTTTTCAAACAAAGTTTTCTTTGAGATTTCTGAATATTTCGATGGTAACCGTAAACAGTTTACATTTTCGTTTAAGCCTGCAGGAACTGCTTTTCAACAAAAAGTATGGTCTGCACTTTGTGATATTCCATATGGCGAAACTCGTACTTATAAAGAAATCGCAAAAGCTATCGGCAACGAAAAAGCAAGTCGTGCTGTCGGCATGGCAAATAATAAGAACCCTTTGCATATTGTGGTGCCTTGTCACAGAGTTATAGGTGCAAACGGCAAGCTGATAGGTTATGCAGGCGGCTTACCCATGAAAGAGTACTTGTTGGAAATGGAGTATAAAAACAAATAAAATCTTCGCACGATGCTTGAAAATTTTTACAGTGTTCAGCACACGTGCCGTTTTAGATATCATTTTCCAAGACTGCTTCAAAACACAAAAAAGCTACGATGTCACCCTGTATGGGATAAATCGTAGCTTTTTGTTATATAACCTATTTCTTAACTATCTGTCTTTTTAGCTTCTTGCGTAGGTGATTGCAGCTTTTTGCCAAACAGCTCACATTTCGTGCTGATTGCACCGAAATTACAAGCATTTTTACAATCGCCACACCTAATACATTCAGGTGAGTTTATGTCTTCTGTCACTGTGATATTCATTTTACATGCTTTGTTGCACTGGCCACATCCCACACACTTATGTTCATCTAAATTAAGCTTGTATATACTAATTTTATTGAACAGCGCATAAAACGCCCCCAGCGGGCACAGATATTTACAAAACGGCCTGTAAATAACCATGGATAACCCAATCACAAGTATTAGAATACTCATCTTCCAAAAGAATAATCCACCTAAAAAGCTTCGGAGATTCTCGTTCAATGAAATAAGTGGTATTCCTGCAAAAAGCGTGCCTGAAGGACAAATCCATTTGCAAAAATAAGGTCCACCTAGGCCAAAGCTATCTGTTAAAAACATTGGGAAAAGCACTACAAACAATGCAAAAATCACATATTTTAGGTATCTGAGTACTTTATCCGGTTTTTTAGGCACTTTCAGCTTAGGCACTTTTATTTTATGAAGCATATCCTGAACAAGCCCAAAGGGACATAGAAACCCGCATACCAGCCGGCCCATTGTCACTCCAAACAATATTAAAAGTCCTAAAACATAATAACTGACATAATTTCCACTTCGGCTCAACACTGCCTGCAATGATCCTATAGGACAGGACCCCAGCGCACCCGGACATGAATAACAGTTAAGCCCCGGTACGCAAACATACTTTGAAGAACCTTGGAAAATTTTACCGCTAAAAAAACCTATGATATATCCGTTGGTGAGCACGGCAAAAGCCAATTGTATAAAGTGACGTTTATTTTTCTTTTTAATAATAATCTCATCCTATCCCGATGCATTCAAGACATATACGAATAGACTTTTGTAGAACAGACGTATGTTCCCCTACCAAAACACCAATAACTATTAATGCAATAGCAGAAACAAGCAGTCCTATCCTAACATATCGGATATCTAGCTTTCTCATTCTTCAAGCATTTCCAGCATCGCTTCAGCAGCGGCCATGTAGTAGGCAACCGGATCTTGCGGTGCGCCTTCGATTCTATCGCCGAAGATATTGCCTGCACTGTCTACAAACACAGTTGTCGGGAACGCTGTAACAGTAGACATAAAGCTGCTGCGCATTGCATCATCAGGAACTATCGCATCAAAGTTGCATCCATTTTCTTCAAGTATCTGTAAGGCCAGTGCATTTTCTACATCACCGTCATCACAAAGAGTCAACACGTTAACACTGGCCGGCAAAGCTTGATATACTTCTTCCAGTTCGTCCATCTCGCCGATGCAAGGAGGGCACCATGTGGCCCACACATTCACCATAGTCATGTCATACTCGCCAAAAACCGACTCTGTCACCTCATGTCCATAAACAGATGTCGCAGTAAAGCTGCCGAAAGGAGTGCCGTCTGCCGCTACGCCATAGCTAACGGTGCTCTCTTCTTCGTCTACCATCATGTCGTCTTCCATTGTGCCATCTTCCGCTGTGGCATCGGTCATTTCCTCTGTGTCGTAATCATCTTCAAGACAAGCTGTAAACAACATCATAGCAACCATTATGGCCAAAATCATACAAAGTAACTTTTTCATATTAACACCTTTCTATTACGCAAATTGTTATTCAATTATTGCTTTACCATTATATATTTTCAAAATAGTACCTGTCAAGTTATATCGTGTTAATTTTTGTGACTTTTTCACAACATTTCGTAGATATTACTGTGCAATATGCAAATTAGCGTTCAATATTTGTATAACTTTACAATTTATACACAATGCGTTAAATATCCTTGTCTTTTGCCATGATGTATGATATTATATTAAACTACCACAAAAAACAACACTTTGCAATATGCTTTTTTATATTATTCTTATAAATTTTGACCAGCAAATGTTTTATTGATAACAATGAGCGTCTTATACGCTTAACCAATGGAGGTAATGTTTGATGATGGATGATAGCTATTATGCTCCGTTAATAATGAATAAAACAGACCTAATATGTTATGTGAGTGATCCCATCACATATGAGCTACATTATATGAATCACCCGACTAAAGCCATAACCGGCGACTTTAGCGATGATTATAAAGGTAAGCTATGTTATAAGGTATTACAAGGCAAAGATGCGCCTTGTGAGTTTTGTACTAATGATAAGTTAAAGGAAAACGAATGGTATAACTGGTCGTTTCATAATGAAAAATTCGATGTCTATGTAGATATCCAAGACACACTTATATCGGCCGAAGACGGGCGTTTATTGCGTCTTGAGCTAGCGCGTGATATCACTGTATCAAAAAAGCAAATGGCAAACCTATCCGACAATTTAGAATTTGAGCGTGCAGTATCCTCATGTCTTAAAGTATTCCAGTTTGAAACAGATATCGATAAAGCAATATCGATGTTTTTACATGAAGTAGGCAAATACTACGGCGCCCAGCGTGCATATATTTTCGATTTCGATTATGTGAACGATGTTATCAACAACACATATGAATGGTGTAGCGATGCTTCCGAGCCACAAATTGAAAATTTGCAAGGTATTCCTATTGAAAATGTGTCCGACTGGCTGAATCGTTTCGAAAAATATGGCGAGTTTTTCATCACTTGCCTTGATGATGATATAGACAATAGCAGTGACTCGTATGACATATTAAAAGCCCAAGGTATCAACAGCCTTTTGGCCGCGCCTATAATCCGAAACGGGGTAATCACAGGATTTTTAGGGGTGGATGATCCCACACAATATACCGATAATTTTGAACTGCTTCGTACTGTATCATTTTTTGTGTACTCCGAAGTTGAAAAACGTTCCAGCATAGAACAGCTGGAGCTTCTTAGCTATACCGACACACTTACAGGTGTGTATAACAGGAACAAATATATATCTGAACTGAAACGCCTTCAAAGCATCAATGCGCAAAATATTGGTGTTTGTTTTGCAGATGTCAACGGTTTGAAAAAGGTAAACGATACATACGGCCATGAATTTGGAGATATTTTAATCCAAGAGTCTGCCAATGTCCTGAAAGAAATTTTTGATGGCAAGAGTATATTCCGTGTTGGCGGCGATGAGTTTGTGGTTATTTGTTCTGAAATTGACAAAGATAAATTTGAAAAAATGGTTGCTTCACTTAAAGATACAGTAAAGCAAAACGAAAAAGCCAATATCTCCATCGGACACAACTGGAACGATGGGCAGATGGAGTTGGAAAAACAAATAATTCAAGCCGATGCTCTTATGTATAATGACAAGCAAAACTACTATCGATCTTTAGCATACGGAAAACAACAGTTTACATTAACGGCAAAAGAGCAGATGTTTGCCGATATTTCAAACAATAAAATCCAAATATTGCTAGACCCTATCATCGACATGTCCACCGGAAAAACAGTGGCTGCACAATGTATTGTGGAAAAAATATGTGACGATACATCAAATTTATCTTTAAATCAAGTGGTTCGTTTATATGAAGAAGAAGGCGTAATGGTAGACTTAGACTATCACGTCTTGCGGACAGTTTTAGGTTATCAACAGACTATTATTAATCAACACTCACCCTTGAAAATTTATGTCCAATTATCTTCTGCCACTTTTTCTCAGGAAAAATGTGCGCAAAAAATCGGTATGCTGTGTGATGAATATGGCGTAGACAAAAGTCTTCTTATCATAGAAATAAAGCCTGACTTGTGCCGTTTGGAAAAAACCTTACTAAAAGACATATTACTTTCATTTTCACAAAACGGACTAAGCGTTTCTATTGATAACTTCGGCATAGATAGCGCAAACTCAGATATACTGATGTTACATGATTTTCACACACTCAAAATTGCAAGCGATATTATTCAAAATATCGAAACTAATACCATGGCCTTTTCCATTGCTGAAAGCATATTGACATTGTGCAAAAAATTCCAAAGCATACACACATTGGCAAAGTCTGTGGACACAAAAAGTTGTTATGATTTGGTCAAATCCATGAACTGCGAGCTTGCAAAAGGAGATTTTTTCTCCGGTCCACTTTATTTAGACGATTTTACCGAGTTTTTGAAAAACAACTAATTTCACAAAATAAATACCGCATAAACAATGCATGGTACTCTAAAGCATGTTTGTGCGGTATTTTTATTTTATTTGCTAGGCAATTTATTTGCCAAACGCCGCTTGCGCCGCAAGCAACACTGCCGCACGTGAAGCCGCAAAATTCAGACCACCTTGTAAAAAAGCTGTGAATGGCGGACGCATCGGACCATCACAACTCAGCTCTATACTGCTGCCCATGGTGAATGCTCCTGCCGCCATGATGACATCACAGTCATATCCCGGCATCGGCCACGGCTCCGGTGTCAAATGGCTATCCACCGGGCTTGTGTGCTGAATAGCACGACACAGCGCCGCCAGCTTTTCTCCTTCGTTTAGAGTAATAGCTGTGATAATATCGTCTCTTTTTTCAGTGTATCGTGGAAAAACACTGCACCCAAGCTTTTCAAACAAAGCCGATGCGTAAATACTTGTTTTCAGCGCCTCGGCAGTAACGCCCGGTGCAAAATACAGGCCTAAATACATCTGGCGTAATATGTCGCCCGATGTGCTACCCACCTCCGAGCCCACGCCCGGTGTACTCAGCCGCTGGGCGCAAAGATCTACCAGTTCTTTTTTGCCTGCAATATATCCACCTGTGGGCGCGATGCCGCCACCCGGATTTTTGATAAGTGAGCCTATTATTAAATCTGCACCCACCTGCGTGGGTTCTTTTTCTTTTACAAACTCGCCATAGCAATTGTCCACCACCACAAAAATATCTGGGTTTATTTCTTTTGCCGCTTTTGAAGCCGCTTTGATATCTTCCAAAGACAATGTACGCCTATTTGAGTATCCTCTGCTTCGTTGCAGGTATAATATTTTAGCGTTCTTTGCTTCTTTAGCAATTTTTTCAATGTCCGGATGCCCATCTTTCAGCTCCAGCTGGCGATATTTTACCCCAAAGTCTGCAAGGCTACCCTGCCCATTTTTTCCGCCTATGCCAATAACCCCATGAAGAGTATCGTATGGCGTGCCACTGGCGCACAGCATCACATCATTCGGCCTTAAAATACCAAACAGCGCCACGGCCAAGGCGTGTGTACCGCTTTGAAACTGATGCCGAAACAGCGCCGCCTCACTGCCGCTTAGGTGTGCGAACACCTCTTCCAGCTTGTTTCGGCCGGCGTCGTCATACCCGTAGCCTGTGGTTCCCACCAGATGGTTTGACGCTACCCTGCATGCGGTAAAGGCCGCTTGCATTTTCCACTGGTTTTCTTCCTTTATGGCATCAATATCCGCCAGCTGAGTTGTAATTTGCCGCATCACCTGTGCGTCCAGCTGTTTCATTTCTTCTGTTATTTCAAAATACTTTTCCATCATAGCAAATTTTCTTCTTCCTTTTTGGCCGACAATACCCAACATGAATTCGTGTCGTTAAACTGTAGCTTTTTATAATAAGGTATCATCTCATTTTCACAGACCAAATATAATGTTTTATCTTTAAGGCTGGCACATAGCGCCCTAAGCACCGATAAAGCATACGAGTTCCCTTGTTCATTTTTACACGTTGCCACGCCCGCTATATATGCGCTGGTATGTGAAATAGCATATGCACCTGCTGTGCTTATCAGTTTTTTGTTTTTACAAACGCCCACAACACTTGCCGTGCCGTGGTTTCGCCCCACCATGATTTCCGCCCACAAATCCTGCTTTTCTTCCTCTGAAAAGGCAAACCCCTGCGCATCTTCCAGCACCGATATCACCTTTAATGGATGCGGCGCATCTTCAAATCCTTGCAGTGTATGCTCCTCTAAATACTTATCGGGGGCTTTTTCAAGTATGGCCCGCTTTTTTTGTACCGCCCAACCTTTTGGCGTAAACCCCACAGCCGTCAGCCTATTTATATTTTGCATGTGCAAAAAAGAACGCAGTTCCTCTTCATCACTTTGCATCACATCGCCGCACAACACAGCTACATTTCCGCATAGTTTTAGCGTTGCTGTCTCGCCCATCAGATAAAATTGATATGGCAATAAAGGATTTTCCAGCCACAACTGCCAATGCGCTTCCATCTGTGTGCCGAGTGCTTTTGTTTTTTTTATGCGTTTTTTTACTTCTTTTTCGTCGTTTGCGTCTGCTAAAACTATCACAGCGCCATAACCAATTCTTTATAGTGCTTGCCACGTGCTTCAAAGTTTGGATAAGCGTCAAACGACGCCGAAGCAGGCGACAAAGTGACTATATCCCCTTCTTGGGCCGCATTTTGTGCCAAGTGTACGGCATCTGCCATATCTTTTGCCCGTAAAATCACCAGCCCACTTTCTTCAAATCCATCCTCTGCCCTTACTGCCGCTTCAATGAAATGTGCCGTTTGCCCCATCAAAACCAGCACCTTTACACGCTCTATCACATCCGGCGCCATGGGTGCATACGGTATTTTTTTATCATACCCACCGGCTATCAAAATCAGTTTTTGATCAAAAGAACGAAGGCCTGCCATCACCCTTGTTGGACTGGAGGCAATGGAGTCGTTAAACCACTGTACCCCGTTCAATGTACGTACCGGCTCTATGCGGTGTTCCACACCTTGGAAAGTTTCTGCCACTTTTCGCATACTTTCCACGCTTACTTCATTTCTTACAGCTGAAAAAGCGGCCAGTAGGTTTTCTATATTATGTACACCACGCAACTTTATATCTTTTTTATTTATTATAGGTGTGATCTCACCGTTTTCTGCAACGCATAACATGTCGTCTTCATCCAAAAACGCACCGTTTTCTAAATCACGCAACCTTGAAAAGAATCTGCATTCGCCCAAAACTTCTTTTTCCATTCCTCTGGAAATCATGTTTTCATAGCCAAGTATCGCTATATCACTCTTTTTTTGATGCATCAAAATGTTCAGTTTCGAATTCACATATTCTTCCATGTCTTTATGGTGATCGAGATGGTTCGGTGTCACGTTAGTCACCACAGCGATGTGAGGCGATTGCTTCATTGAAATCAGCTGGAAGCTAGACAGCTCCACCACGGCTATGTCATTTTTATCAATAGTATCCACAATAGGTAGCAGCGCCCTGCCGATATTTCCACCAAGATGCACCTTTCGGCCATCTGCCTCGTACATGGCAGCAATCAACGATGTAGTGGTGGTTTTTCCATCGCTTCCGGTAACTGCCACTATCGAACACGGACAGTTTTCAAAAAACAACTCCATCTCACTGCTTATCTCTATACCGGCTTTTTTGGCGTCTTGAAGCTGTGGCGTAAAAAATTCAAATCCCGGCGTGCGCAAAATTATATCTTGATCCGCAAGTCCTTGCAAATAATCTTTGCCAAGGCAAAGTGTTACATTGTTTTTTTTCAGTTCCTGCAGATATTTTTTGTCAAAGCCTTCTGCTTCTTTTCCGTCACACAAAGTAACCTGTGCGCCCGCTTTGGCAAACAGTATAATCAATTCTTTATGGCTGACACCGGCACCTATAAGCGCCACTTTTTTTCCTGCGTATTTATCAAAAAACAAATCCAAAATATTGTTTCATCCTTTCTTACATAAACCATGTGAAATTCTTTTTCATTTTAGCAGATAGTACCTAAAACTTCAATGTCAACCCGAGTTTTTCCTTTTTTCACTTGCCACTTGCCCTTTTCACATGGTAAACTTGTAAAAGTAAATGTACACAGTAAAGATGGGAGGCTTCTTTGGCTAAGACAACTGTATTGACTGAGTTTGGCAAACGATGTTTTGATGAGCGCGCCATGCGTGAGCGCTTGCCACAAGATGTATATGAAAAGCTGCGACAAATTCGCGATGAAAACCAGCGATGGGACCCAAAAGTAGCTAACGATATCGCAGATGCTATGCGCGAGTGGGCTATTGAAAACGGTGCTACCCACTATATCCATTGGTTCACCCCAATGACCGGTATTTCTGCCGGCAAACACGATAGCTTTATCGATGGCACTCGTGAGGGCGCGCCTATAATAAAATTCACCGGCAAAACATTGAGCCACGGTGAAGGTGATGCATCCAGTTTTCCATCGGGTGGTCTTCGCTCTACGTTTGAAGCACGTGGATACACCACATGGGACCCCACTTCACCAGCCTTTGTTTTAGGTACTACACTATATATTCCCACTGCATTTTGTGGGCACATGGGCGAGGCTCTTGACCAAAAAACTCCACTGCTGCGTAGCATGCAAATACTAAACAAGCACACTTTGCGTGTTCTTCGTGCACTTGGCGACACGGAAACCTTACAGGCAACACCCAGCGTTGGTGCCGAGCAAGAATACTTTTTGGTGGATAAAGACCTACTACAAAAACGTCTTGATCTAAAGATTTGTGGTGTCACTTTAAGTGGCGCAAAACCTCCAAAAGGCCAAGAACTGGACGATCATTATTATGGTAGCGTGTCTGAACGTGTGCGCAATTACATGCGTGACTTGGACGAAGAACTGTGGGCTATCGGTGTTCCGGCAAAAACCGAGCACAACGAAGTGGCACCCGGCCAATACGAGCTGGCAAATGTGTTTGCCTCGGCGAATGTGGCCATGGACCACAACCAAATCACCATGGAGCTTATGCGAAAAGTGGCTTTGCGCCATGGGTTCGCTTGCCTTTTACATGAGAAACCTTATTCCGGCATAAACGGTAGTGGTAAACACAACAACTGGAGCCTTGATACGCCTTTGGCCGGTAGTTTGCTGAAACCCGGCGACAATCCTGTTGAAAACAGGCCATTTTTACTTGTTTTGTGTGCTGTTATTGCGGCGGTGGATGATTATGCCGATCTAATCAGGCTTTCGGCCGCTTGTCCCGGCAATGATTTGCGCCTAGGTGGTAACGAAGCGCCTCCTGCCATCATTTCTATCTTCCTCGGGCAAACACTGACGAACCTTTTGCAGAGTCTTGCCGACGGCCACGCCTATGAAATGGGCGAGCGCAATAACCTAAAGCTGGGCGTAAGAACTTTGCCGCTACCTGTACAAGACGATAACGACCGCAACCGTACCTCGCCTTTTGCATTCACCGGAAACAAGTTTGAGTTTCGTATGCTGGGTTCTTCTCAGTCTATAGGCCTGGCAAATACTGTTATCTCGGCCGCTGTTGCCGATAAACTTTCAGAATTTGCAGATTTGCTTGAAGAAGTGGATTCCGACACAATTGATATCACTATAGCAAAGATTATTCATGATGTTTGGGACAAGCATTCCCGGATTATTTTTAACGGCAACAACTATAGCGATGAATGGGTGCAAGAAGCCAAAAAACGTGGATTGCCAAATTTATCCACCATGGTAGAGGCCACCGAGTGTTTTATTTCTGAAAAGAATATTGCCATGTTTGAGCGCACTAAAGTGTTTAGCCCAAGCGAGTGTCATAGCAGATACGAAATTTTGATGGAAAGTTATGTGAAACAAATGCGTATTGCGGCCGACACATTGCTTGAAATGACCCGTCGCAGTTTTTTGCCGGCGGCATGCTCTGTTCTTGGCGATGTTGCAAATGTGGTAAACGGCGTGCAATCAGCAGGTGGTGCTTGCCACTTTGCGTGTGACATGATACAGCGTTTGTCTTCGGCCATAGATAGTTGCGCCGGCGCTGAAAAAGCTTTACAAGAAAGTCTTTGCACCATATCTTCAGACACTGCCGCTTCTGCAAAACAAATGCAGAGTATTGTTCAAAATGAAATGACTGCTTTGCGCAATGCTTGCGATGCCTTAGAAATGCTAATTCCTGAAGATAAATGGCCTGTGCCCGGATATTCTGCTCTTCTTTATGATTTATAATATCTTATATTTTTACAACAAAAAGCGGCAACGATAATCTCGTTGTCGCTTTTATGTTATATCTTATACTACGCCAATATGTCCAAACAGTTCTATTCTTACTTTACATCCTTTGTTCTCATCCAGTGGAATATATACTGCTGAGCTATACCTTGTATTCCATCTGCACATTGTGGCATTTCACCTGAAAAATGTGTTTCCATCGCCCTTTTCATCCACACATCCATGGGCACAACGTCCCACCTTCCAAACGAAAACAACAATACACAATCAGCCACCTTTGGCCCTACACCATGAATTTTACACAGCTCGCGCCTTGCTTCTTCGTTCGATAGTATGCACAGCTTTTTCTCAGACACTTCTCCACTTGCTACCTTACGGGCAGCATCCACTAGGTATTTCGCCCTAAACCCTGCCCTAAGCTCTGCCAAATCTTCTACAGACTTTTCCGCCAAAATATCAGGAGATGGAAATGTATAGTACCCTTGCGCAATATGCTTACCAAACTGTTTTCGCATCTGTTTTACAATTTTTGTAATGCGTGGTATATGGTTGTTTTGGCTAACAATAAACGAAAGCAACGTGTCAAAAAAAGGTTGCCTCAACACCTGTACCCCCGGTGCCGCGGCCACACATTCCGCCAATATGTCATGCGTACACAGCTTTTCCTTTATTTTTATATAGTCTAAGTCCAAGGCGAAATATTGACGCCAAAACAGCACATCTTCCTCGTTTATTTCTGCATTGTTAATGTTTTTAATAAAAAGACTATCCTTATCTTTCCACACATATACAGCTTTTTCGCCTGCTACACCCGCAAACTTGTCACCATCTACTTTTTCCCACGAAAAACTTTGCCCACAAAACAATGTGGTCACTAAATCCATGTTATATGCATCAAATCTAACCGTGTTGTTTGCTTTTCCTGTCATTTTTTATGGCCATCCTTCCGTTTTTGAACGCTAATACCAGTATACCAAATTTTATAATTTTTGCACCCTTGTAAAAAACATAAAATTTTACGGGTTTTTTACATAATTTTTCGTCATATGTTTCTCTGTTTCAACTGTCTGTTATGTTGATAGTTTTTAATGTTTTGTTGAAAACTTGCCCATTTTATTGTTTTCCACACTGACTTTTGCCCTCAAAGTGCCATTTGTTAACCTTTTCAACAAGTTTTCAACAGTGTTACAGCCCTTTACATATTTACAAATAGTATAATATTCACTTATATATGAAATAATAGCAGAAAACACATACTTGCCTTTTATTATTATATTACAGTACTGACAATAGTATTTAACACATCAAATTTTGAGCAATTATTTTTCATAAGACTTCATTTTTGAAGAGCAACAAAAAAATAATCAAAAAAACACAAAAAAAGCTTGACATTCCATTAAATAGAACGTATAAAATATGCACATGGAGGCGATTGCATTGCAAATACAACGTGTTGAAGAGCTGGTAGGTATTACAAAAAAGAACATACGTTTTTATGAAAAAGAAGGGCTTTTGAGTCCAACACGAAAGGCTGACAATGGTTACCGCGACTATAACTTGGAAGACATTGCGTGCCTTGAACGCATTAAGCTGCTGCGCAAGCTAAATGTTCCCATTGAGGAAATACGTGAAATTTTTAGCGGCAAAAAGACACTTGACGCCTGCCTTTACGGCCACACGCAAAGCCTTGAAAAGCAAAAGCAGAGCATTGAAGTTGCAATTGAACTTTCAAAACAGCTGACAGAACAAAGTGATCCTTTAGCGGAAAACAGCGTCAAACATTACTTGGACATGATTGAAAACATGGAGAAAAAGGGGGTGAAATTTATGGATATTCATAAAAAAGATAAAGAAAAAAAATATAAAGGTGCACTTATTGCCGCAATTGTTGTGACAATTGGCGTGGCACTTTGGGCAGGCGTGGTTTTATTCACAGTTTTACAAAGCGCTGACATGTTAACAATCTCCGACATTGCAATTGCCATACTTGTGCTTGTAGTGCCTGCTGTTATTATAGTGAGCATTTGGGTGGCACTTTCTCAGCGCTTCAAACAAATAAAAAGTGGCGAAGAAGACATAGCATCGAAATATTAACTTTGATAATATCACCACTATCAATAAAAAAATATAACATGCCGTACTTTTACAGCGGCAGAATGGAGACTTACTATGATGACACTTGTTACAACAGAAACCATATCCGGCAAAAATTTAGAGGCACTTGGCATTGTAAAAGGCAACATAGTTATGACAAAAAACCTTGGCAAAGATTTTATGGCAGGCATAAAAACACTTGTGGGCGGCGAAATTGAATCCTATACAACTATGCTGAACGAGGCACGCCAAGTTGCAGTCAAACGCATGGTGGACGAAGCAAAAGCACTTGACGCCGATGCAGTTGTCAACGTAAGGTATGCGAGCGCAAGCGTCATGCAAGGCGCAGCAGAGGTTATTGCATACGGTACGGCTGTGAAATTTGTTTAACTAAATATATGGTACTGTATATATGGGCACTGTGGGGATTAGGCTAATGCACGCCTCCACAGTGCCCATTAATATTATACTTTCTAATGTCAGCACCATCTATATTCTTTACGAGCTTTTATATGAATTTTTTATGCAAAACTTTTTAATTCTATGTGGTAAAACAATGCAATTTTTGGTATAATATCAATAACTTGGGGTAGTCTATCGACTAAACCGCAACAAATGGTGGTTTATTTATCTCTACCGTCAAAGAAAGGACTAGCCGATGAATGATCGAGTGGAGCGTCCTGTTGTGTATGGGCGCAACGCAGTAACTGAACTTTTACAAAGTGATAGCAGTATTGACACTTTATTTTTATCTGATACCTTAGACGCAAAAACAAAGCAGCGTTTCACCCAAAAAGCAAAAGAAGCCGGTGCTGTGGTAAAGCTAATCCCACAAAACAAGCTTCATACTTTATGTCAAGGTGAACGTCATCAGGGTGTGGCCGCATACGCCTCCGAGGTGTCTTATTCTTCCTTACAAGATATTTTAGACGCGGCGGCAGCCAAAAACCAGCCACCTTTTATACTTCTTTGTGATGGCATAGAAGACCCGCATAATTTGGGCGCTTTGCTGCGCAGTGCACTATTGTGTGGTGCTCATGGTGCGGTGATCCCAAAACGTGGTGCGGCATCTGTGTCGCCAGTTGTTATGAAATCTTCAGCCGGTGCCGCCGCCGTTTTACCCATTGCACGAGTCACAAATTTAGGCGAGGCTATTCGCACATTAAAAAAAGCAAATGTTTTTGTTTACTGTGCCGACATGGATGGCATGCCTATGGAAAAACAAGATTTAAGCGGTTCATTTGCTTTGGTTTTGGGCAATGAAGGCAAGGGTGTGTCCCCTCTTATTAAGAAGCTGTGTGATGGCTCTATGCATCTTTCCATGGCCTCGGCCGGCTCGGTGGATAGTTTTAACGTTTCGGTTGCCGGTGGGATTTTTATGTATGAAGTTTTTCGTAAAAGACAAGTTTAATTTTACATATATGTTCCAAAGCACGACAACTTTTGTTTTTATAAAATGGAGATGACGCTTTTGGATAGTAATCAAAAATCAAACTACAAGAACGTAGACGATATTTTGAACGAGCTAAAAGGTGGGTCTACACCTTCGCCGGTTGGAAGTGTGGATGATATTTTAGCAGAGATGCGCCAGCAGAAACCCTCACCTTCTG
Source organism: uncultured Oscillospiraceae bacterium (assembly GCA_964370155.1). GTDB lineage: Bacteria > Bacillota > Clostridia > Oscillospirales > Ruminococcaceae > JAAYCI01. The sequence goes on along the minus strand of CAYJIC010000004.1, from coordinate 2,424 downwards.
CGGCTTCTTCTGCAGGTCCTACTCCACCTGCGCCTAAAGCTGTTTCTGCACCCGATGTAGCCCCTCGAGTTGCCCCACCCGAGGCTGATGCTCCAGCTGTCAGTATCACATCGCCGATTGAACACACCTTCATTTCGGCCAATTCAGCACCTGCACCAAAAAAAGTGCGCAACAAATCAGACAGCGATGCCCCTATTTGGGACATACAGCCCGAACGCGAAAATATCGGGCCTCGTATGGGCAAGGCTGCTGCTATGGAAAAAGTGCAGGTGGATAAATATGTGAATGATACCGAGCTGAATCGCTGGTTTGGTAAGTCTGATGATACACCCTATACTGATAAACGCGAAGAAAAACGTCTTGCCAAAGAAGAAAAAAGGCGAATTGCACAATTACGTAAAGAAGAAAAACGCCTTGCCAAGAAAAACAGGCGTAACCAAGCTGAATATGTCAGTGATGATGCTTTTTCTGATGCATCAGATGACTCTTCGGCTTTTTCGGCGTCAGATGTTACAGTAGATGAAGCATTTTTCAACTCACCTTTACACGAGCAATATGCGCCACCGGCCGGCTCACCCACAATGAATATCGCACAAAAAAAAGATTCTGCGCGCAAAAAACCTGTCACGATAAAGGTATCAAAAATGTCTTCCTCTCAAACAGAAGAGTTTTCTGCCGCCATGGGCGCATCTAAAAAAACCACCTCGCAAACAGAAGAGTTTTCTGCCGCCATGGGCGCATCAAAAGAACCTTCTTTTCAGACAGAAGAATTTTCTACTGCTACACATACTCAAAGCAATGTAAACCCCATTTCTCTTACATTGGCGTTTGATATTGTACCCGGTGATGACTCAGATGGCTCGGAAACATGGGAACCAAAACGTTCTGCCGCATTACCCAAGCCCAGCCCGAGCACAAAAAAAACCGATACACGATCATTTGATATCACATCAGAAGAAACATTGAAGGTCCCTACCGCAACCTACACCAAAGAATTCGGTCCTGCAGATTCATCTATAGCCGACGACCGTAGTTTATATTTAGACGACATGGTGGATGATAACTTTAGGAGATTTTTTAGCGAAGCCGCCACAGAAGAGGCAAAAGAACCTGATACCTCCACACGTTTTATCCGTCGCAAGAAAAAGAAATATAGCACCACCCTTCTAACCGGAGAGTTTGGTCAGTTTGCTGAACTGATGGAAGTTTCTGATACTCCGGAAGATTTGGCGGATGCACTAGCCGAGCAAGATATAGACGACGAATTTGAAGATTATGCTCGCCCACAAGATGCCGAAGCCGTCGAAGGTGATATAGCCGCCTTGTGTAAATCCTTGTTATATCGTGCTATATCTTCCGGCATCATTGCTGCTATACTGTTTTGGATGAGCCTTTCTTTTGCCTCATTCTTACCACTTCCGGCGTTTATATCATTCACGCAAAATCCTATTATTTTCAGCAGCGTATATTTAGCCTTACTTGTAGCTGTAATTATTGTCAATTTTTCCACTTTCACCACCGGACTGATTGGCCTATTCTCTATACCAACGGCAGATTCTGCTCCTTCACTTGCTTGTCTTGCCGGGCTACTTCAGTCGGTGGCGCTTTTGGTTTCTTCCATCACCGGTTCTTTGGCAAGCGGCACATTATTTGGATTTTTCGTTGCTTTGATACTATGCTTCAACGCTGTAGGCAAGCGTATCCGCGCAATTTCTATTTTGAACAACTTTAAACTCGCCAGTGCCGGAGGCGACCATTCGGCCGCTTATATCTTAGGCGGTAGCACCGAGCTTACCTACAACATCACCGATGGATTAGAAGAGGAAGACCCCTCGCTACTCGTCAGCCGTCCCACCACTTTGGTAAAAGGCTTTTTGCGTCAAAGTTTTTCGCAGCGCAATACCGATTCTGTAGGCCGAATTTTCGGCTGGATTGTACTGGGCTGCGGAATTGTTGCCGCAGCGCTTACCTATGTTTTCACCACTGCTGACATATTCTCGTGCCTGTCGGCATTCACCATAGCCGTTTGTCTTACTGCACCCATCACATCCAGTCTTGTTTCAGGTATACCTTCGATGCAACTACAAAAAGCCACTTCTCGTCTTGGTGCGGTTATACCCGGATGGTCTGCTATCGAAGAACTGGGCCAGGTAAATGTTGTAATGGCAGGCGCTCGCGATATTTTCCCGTCTTCTTCTGTATACCTGAAAAGTATTAAAACGTTTGAAAAAGAACGTATCGACCTGGCCATTTTATACGCCGCCAGTGTTTTGGTGGAAGGAAGCGACACTTTAAAAGATATTTTCATGGGTGTCATTCAAGGAAAGCAAGACATGCTTTACAAGGTAGAAAGTCTGACAAAAGAGCCGGGTAGAGGATTTACCGCATGGGTTCAAAACCAGCGTATTGTTATCGGCAACCGTG
>CAYJIC010000003.1:0-48453 GCA_964370155.1 uncultured Oscillospiraceae bacterium | reverse complement strand
TTTCGGCGGCATCTTTAGCAGGCCAGGTGCAGTTTGTGATGATGCTGGTGTTTTTTGGCCTGGCGTCGGGTGCGTCGGTGCTTACCGCACAGTACTGGGGTAAAGGCGATACACGAACCATAGAAAAAGTTATAGCTATATCTCTGCGCATTAGTCTTAGTGTGGCGCTGATATTCGCATTGAGCGCGATGCTTTTTCCGCAGTATTTAATGCGTGTTTTCACGCCGGAAGAAGCACTGATTGCCGAGGGTGCACGATATCTTCGGCTGGTTGCACCAAGTTATTTGATAGTGGCATTCACCAGCGTGTATCTCACTATTTTACGCAGCGTAGAAAAAGTTATTATTTCTACAATGGTTTATTCAGTTTCGCTTTTTGTAAACATCGGCTTTAACGCTATTTTTATTTTTGGCCTTTTTGGTATGCCGGAAATGGGAATTGCAGGCGCCGCTATAGGCACTACTTTGGCACGTATGGTAGAATTAATCATAGTAAGCATATACATGGCCAAAAACAAGACGATCAGACTGCGCTGGAAAGATTTTTTCACAAAACATGGCGTGCTGATGCAAGACTTTATGAGATATGCCATGCCTACCATGATAAACGAGCTGATATGGTCGCTGGGTGTTGCCACAAACGCTGTGATAATAGGACATTTGGGTGAGGCGGCAGTAGCGGCAAACAGCGTGGGTAACGTAACCCGTCAGCTAGCCACAGTGGTAAGCTTCGGTGTGGCAAACGCCACTGCCATAATGATAGGCAAAGCTTTGGGCACGGGAGACATGGACACCGCAAAGGTATATGCGAAACGTTTAGTGCGTTTGGCCATGACAGCAGGTGTATGTGGTGGGCTGTTGATAGTTGTAATTCGCCCGCTTATTTTGTCATTTATGCGTCTTTCAGACCAGGCAAACGGGTACCTTTCGTTTTTACTTTTTGTGTTGGCGGGATATGTGTTGCTGCAGACATTTAACGCTACCATGATAGTGGGGGTTTTTCGTGGCGGCGGCGATACACGCTTTGGTTTGTTTTTAGACACAGTATGTATGTGGGGCTTTAGTATATTGATTAGTGCTGTGGCGGCGTTTATCTTCCATTGGCCGGTAGAGGTGGTGTATATCATCATTATGGCAGACGAAATCGTGAAAATGCCGTTGGCGCTGATGAGGTATAAAAAGGGAGTTTGGCTGCGGAATGTCACACGATAAGCAGCTATTTATATGAGGAGAGAGATATGCTTAGGACGATTGGATGGATTTTGTGGTTTTTTGCGTATATGCTTTGTCGTATACCGCGTATTTGGATGGCAAAAAACAAAAGCGAGGCCGAGTATCGCGAAATTATCGATAAAGAAGTGGCTGTATGGGCGCAGAAACTGCTGCGTAATGTAAAAACGTATGTGACGATAGAAGGAAAAGAAAACTTGCCGGAACCTGGCGAGACAGTGGTATATGTGGCAAATCATCAAAGTTACCTTGATATACCTATTGTTTTGGCCGATATATGGCCACCACCGCCTATTTTAGCGAAAAGAGAACTGGGCAAAATACCACTGCTTGGGTATTGCATGCGTCTTTTGGGATGTGTGTTTGTGGAACGAGATGATGCCAGAAGCGGCATGGAAGCTTTGCGCAAAGCGCAAGAAACTGTGGAAAGTGGCCGCTCGATGGTGGTGTTTCCCGAAGGCACGCGCTCAAAATCAGATGAAATGACAAAGTTTCAAGGCGGCGCGGTACGCATAGCATTGAAAGCGGGAGTGCCGGTGGTACCTGTGGTGATAGACGGTAGCTACAAAGGTCTAGAGGGCAACGGGTTTCGCTTGCAAAAGTCAGATGTACGTATGGTGATATTGCCACGTGTTGAAACAAAAAACTTGGATAAAGCACAGCAAAGGGATCTTCCGCAAGTGTTGGAAAAAATGATAAAATCAAAAAAAGACGGCATAGACGAATAGTGACAAAAATATAATTCATGCAGAAAACACAGATATGACACTAACAGGAAAGAAGGCACACTCATGACACAATTCCAAAAGTATGGCATATGTCTGCGCATTATGGCTGTAGTGATGGTGCTGGTGATGATGATGAGTCCTGTGGTGGTATCGGCGTCGTCTGTGGCGGACTCACAGCAAGAGGACAGCAGCACAGTAGATAGCAGCGTGCCAGATAGTAGCGTGCCGGACAGCCAAGCAGAGCCTACGGAAGAAAGCGTGCTGGCGCCTTCAGGCGAGGGGCTATACAAGCCTGAGTACGAGCCCATGGCCGAAGCGTGGTGCATGATAAACGAAGAAACGGGACTGTTTGTAAGCGAGAAAAACGCCGATGCTGTGCTAGTGCCCGGTAGCCTTGTGAAGATGATGACGGTGCTTCTTGCCATGGAGCAGGTGGAAAAGTTTGGCTGGGATTTAGACACCACCATGGTGGACACCACCGATGCGACATGGGTGTATGACATAATGGTGAACTATCGCGCCACAGTGGGCGAGCCGTCACATGCCGATATACGCCAAGGCGAAACACTTAGCCTGCGGGAGCTATTTTATGCGGCGCTATTGCCCAGTGCAAACGAAGCGGCAATGATATTGGCGGATTTTGTTAGCACCGGCAGCATGGTGAACTTCATGTATATGATGAACACCAGGGCCGACAGTTTGGGTTGTGAAAACACATATTTCGTAGACGTGACGGGTATGTCGGATGAAAATCGTACCACAGCAAGGGATATGACCATCATTACACGTGCGTTTATGGATAATGAAACATTGGTGGAGATGGCCAGGGAAGATGCGTTTGAGATTGCCGCGCATGAAAAGCATACAAGCTCATATTATGTTCATGCAACAAACAGGCTGGTGGTGCCCAGTAGTCCTTATTATCAAGCATTTTATGGTATAGGAGAGTATATTGTAGCGGGAAAAACAGGTAGCCTGGGCGAGTGGCAGAATTTCGCATCAAAGGCAAGCAAAGGCGGCGAAAGCTATATATGTGTGGTGATGAACAGCCCATACGAAGCTGACTTGATTGCGCCCACACAAGGCACCGAGGAAGAGCCTGCACCGGAAAGGCCGGCACTTTACGAAACGGCGGCGCTATATGACTGGGCGTTTAACAACCTTTATGTGGATGGTGTTTTAGACACTTCGCTGGCAGTTACGGAAGTTCCGGTGGAACATGCGATGGGCCAAGATACGCTGAAGTTATTGCCGACAGGTGATGTAAGGGTGGTTTTTCATCAAGATGTGGGAGAAGATATAGTAAAGCGCAGCTACACACTGCCGCAATATATAGAAGCACCGATTGAGGAAGGCAAGGTGGTGGGTAGCATAGAGCTATCTATCGGCGAGCAAGAAATCGGTAGCGTGCCACTGAAAACAGAAAAATCAGTGGAGCGAAACAGCACAGTATATGCTATAAATAGGGTGGAAGATTTTTTCGGATCGACATATTTCATGGTGTTGTTAGTGTTAGTGTTATTAATAATAGGCGGATATGCAGGTGCGGTGGCGTTTGGTGCGAGGCGCTATAAACAAGGAAAACCTGCATTTGCAGTAAGAAGGCGTGTGAAAAAAACACCGCTGCGGCAAAACAGAACTGTAAAAAGAAAAGCGCAAAGAAAGCAAGGACGAGCACCTACAAGAAGACAAAACGGCGCACATGGAAAAAACGGGCAAGTGGTGGATAGCTGGCGATTGCCGGTGGAAAAAGACGGGAATGTTCCGTTTACTGTGCAAATGGGTGGTAAATCGAAAAATAGTAAGAAAAAACGATAGATAAAAGCAAGTGAAGAAAGAGGATAAACATGGCCAAAGCAGAACCGTTATCACGCAATCTTACCATGCTGATGGATTTTTATGAACTTACCATGGCGGCAGGGTATTTTGACGGGAAGTATCAAGATTATGTTGCGGTGTTTGATATGTTTTACAGAAAGGTGCCTGACGGTGGTGGATTTGCTATTATGGCAGGCCTTCAGCAGTTTATTGAAGCCATGGAAAATTTTGGGTTTTCCGAGGACGATATCACATATCTGAGGCAAAAAAACCTGTTTAGTGAAGAGTTTTTGCAGTATTTGGCCGAATTTGAGTTTCATTGCAATGTGTGGGCGGTAGAAGAAGGCATGCCTATATTCCCGCACGAGCCTATTGTGACAGTGGAAGGTCCGTGCATCGAGGCCCAGCTGATAGAAACGCTTTTACTTCTTACGATAAACCATCAAAGCTTGATTGCAACAAAAGCCAACCGCATGGTGCGCGCGTGTAAAGGTCGGCCGGTGATGGAGTTTGGCGCAAGAAGGGCGCAAGGATATGACGCAGCTGTGTACGGTGCACGTGCGGCGTATATTGCTGGGTGTATATCCACCAGCAACGTTATGGCAGATAGGCTGTTTGGTATTCCGGCTGTCGGCACAATGGCTCACAGCTGGGTGCAGATGTTTGATACCGAGTACGAAGCGTTTTCTGAATATGCACAAAAATATCCCGACAACTGTATATTGCTGGTAGATACATATAATACACTGAAAAGCGGGTTGCCAAACGCCATACGTGTGTTTGACGAAATATTGAAACCGCAAGGAAAACGTCCCGGCGGTATTCGTATTGACTCGGGCGATATAGCGTATCTTTCAAAAAAGGCACGCAAGATGCTGGTTGAGGCGGGATACCCCGACGCAAAGATATGCTCTTCAAACTCGCTGGACGAGTATATTGTAAGGGATTTGTTTCAGCAAAATGCTGAAGTGGACATATTTGGCATAGGTGAAAACTTGATAACATCAAAGAGTGATCCTGTGTTTGGCGGGGTATATAAGCTGGTGGCGGTGAAGCACAGTGGACGATATACGCCAAAAATAAAAGTGAGCGAAACGGTGGAAAAAACTACTATACCATGCTTGAAAAAGCTATGGAGGCTGTATGACAACGAAACAGGCAACGCCATGGCGGACTATATCACGCTGTTTGACGAAGAACCTGACTGCAAAGACGGCATAACACTGTTTGATCCGGTGGAAACATGGAAACAACGCACGTTTTACAATTGCACCATCCGCAGGATTAATGTGCCGATTTACGAAAAAGGAAAGCTGGTATACAGCATGCCGGACATTCATGCTGTGCGTGAAAACTGTAAAAAACAAGTAAATACACTGTGGGAAGAAGTGATGCGGTTTGAGTATCCACATAAATATTATGTGGATTTATCGCAGGCACTTTGGGACGAGCGCCAGCGTCTTTTGAAAGAAATTGGCAAATAAAAACATAAAAACAATGCTACCAGTGATAGGTAGCATTGTTTTTATATAAGTTAATTTATTATGGCGCGTGTGGAATCACAGCGGCACAAACGAGGTATGCAATGCCTGTTGTGACGAACATACCCATAAACAAAAGCAAAACGGCTATTAAACGAACAATGGTAGGGTCGACATTGAAATATTCCGCAATGCCGCCGCACACACCGCTAATGATGTGGTTTTCACGGCTGCGATAAAGACGTTTAGGTTCCATGACATCTCCTTTAAGTTGTATTTTATGATGTGCAGTAAGCTGTTATTAATTGAAGATGACTTCTACGTTACCGATGTCCGAAGACAAGTCGAAATGTGGACCTCCACTTCCTTCGGCACCGCTGGTTGTTTGGGAAAAACTGCTCATATTGTTGTGGCCGATAGACACGTTTCCTATAGAACTGTCAATGTTCCAGCTGTAAGAGCCGGGATGTTGCATTTCAATAATGATATTGCCTATGTCGGAATCAGCCCAAAGCTTGTCTGAAATATCCCCTTGGAACTCGATATTGCCAACATCGGTCGACAGCTCGCAAACATCAGTTTGTAAGTTTTTAGTTTCGATGTTGCCAACGTCTGCCGACAAGCTGGTTGTTTCTGCTGTTATATCATCTAAAATAAGAGAGCCGGCATTTACATTTGCGTTCAGTTCTTCCAGCGTTATGTCGGAAACAAAAACTTCACCGGCAGAAACAGTGATATCAAGCTCTTCAAAATTAGAAGGCACAACTAAGGTGAATACAGTTTCGTCTGGCCTAAAAAGCCACCAAAATTGCCGCCACAGATTATGAAAAATCGTCTCTTCAGTACGGATAGACCAAGTGCCGTTTTCAAAGTTTGCGCTATATGGGACAAAACCATCGACGCTGATACCCCAGTCGTCTCCACTGACAACATACATGGTGCTGAGGCCGATATCAATGTTGAGATTGTTTAGCTCGTCGCCTGCAAAAGGTGCGGTCTGTTGGGGCAGTCCGTCATGTATGCCGGGTGTTGATATTGTTTGGTATATAACACGGCTACTGATGCCTATGCCACCCGGAATGTAGGACATCCAACTTGCTGCTTTTCCAACCACGATATCCTCGCCTTGTGAATGATATACCATGTTGCCCTGTGTGTCAGGCGCGAATACACCAAAACGGCCACCCAACACGAAAAATCCAACAAGCATTAAAATAATGCCTAAAAATGTGATGCAAAGAAAAATTGCAGGTAATATTTTTTTACTCATTTACAGTTTCCTCCTGTTTGCCACTACGATGGAATATTTTGTTCCATATAGACACGATGCCACCCCATATGTAGCGACAGAATTTGGGTAGAACTTTAAACAAAAGTATTATTCCGCCATAAAATAATAATAGTCCAAGTCCCAGCAAAAACACGCCTGAGCCGATTACTAACACGCCACTACCCACAAGACTGGGGAGCAAGGCGGCGCCGCTGGCTATAAGAACGATGGCAGAAATGATAAGTGCAACACCGATGATGATGGGACAAAAAAACAATATAACAATAGCGCTAATCACTGAAAAAAGTGTGCCAAAGCCGCCGGCAAGAACAGGCGATAAAACCACGCATGCAAGAATAATTAAGATGATTTTGGCAACAGTGTTGCCGGTAGTGCTATAGCTGTTTATAGGTGGCGGCGGCGGTGGCGGTGCCTGATTTGTCATAGGAGGCGCAGGCGCTGTGGCTGTATATTGTGGCGGTGGTGGTGTCTTGGGAGCCTCGGTGGTGAACTCGTTTTGTACTTTTTGGAAAAGATCTTCGCCTGCATGTAAAATGGACTTACCTGCGGTTTTTAATGCTTCGCCCACAGGCGGTGGTGGATTTGGTGGTCCCCACTGTTCTTCTTCAGAATATGTGCCCTGTGCGTCTAAAATGTCTGCAGCGATACTTTGTGGTGTGCCAAGCTCATTTATTACATCCTCTTCACGCTCGGGACCGGCCTCGTCTAAATATTCGGTGTAATACTGCAAAGCGGATTGCCTTTCGCCCATAGAAGCGCCGGCTAGTTCCTTTTCAAGCGCTAGCAAAAATTCATGTTTGGTCATTACAGGTTCCTCCGAATAATAAGTTTTCGATTTTTTCACGATGACTTTGCCACTCTGTGCGGCATTCTTGCAAATATTCTCGTCCTTGCTGTGTGATGGTGTAGTATCGGCGATTGCGCCCATCATAGGCCTGGTCATAAGCGGCCAAATGGCCGTTTTTTTGCAAGCGCCTCAATACGGGGTACAGGGTGCTTTCGCTCACCTCTACCACACTGCGCACATCTTGGGTGATTTTATACCCATATGTATCGCTTTGATTGACAGCGCTTAGCACCAGTGCCTCTAAAAGAGCTGCCCCTGTATTAAAGGTCATAAGCATATTCTCCTTAAGGGTAGTTGGTATAGATTCATCTATATTATAACGAATATAATATAGATAGTCAATATAATATTGCAAAATAAATTATTTTAAGAAATGTGATAAAATAGTGCACAATAAAAGCGATACTATTGCGACAAAAGGGTGGTTGTGATAAAATATTATCGATCTAGGCATTGTTAAAGATAAAAATGTCGTGATGCTTAAATGTTGAAAAAATCAAAAATGCGCTTGTTAAGAATGCGTACAAAACAAAGGATGGTAGCATATGTTTGTAGTAAAGACACTGAACAATATTTCACCCAATGGGATATCTTGCTTGCCAACGTCGCTTTTTCAAATAGAAGATCAAGACGCACAAGTGAGTCCCGACGGCGTTTTGCTACGCAGTTACAACATGAACGACATGGATTTGCCTGACAGCTTGCTGGCCGTTGCTCGTGCAGGCGCCGGAGTGAATAACATTCCGGTGGAGAAGTGTACCGAAGAAGGAGTGGTGGTGTTTAACACACCCGGTGCGAATGCAAACGCCGTGAAGGAGCTGGTTTTGGCGGCGCTGGTGATGAGTTCTCGTGACGTTGCTTCGGGCATCAAATGGGCGAGCACCATTAAAGGCGAGGGCGATAGTGTGCCTGCGCTGGTAGAAAAAGGTAAAAATAAGTTTGTGGGTCCGGAGCTTGAAGGAAAAACTTTGGGCGTTATAGGCCTTGGCGCTATTGGTATCAAGGTGGCAAACATGGCAACACACCTGCACATGGAAGTGCTGGGATATGATCCATTCATTTCGGTAGATGCAGCGTGGAGCCTATCACGTAGCGTGAAACATTCTGTAAATCTATCAGATGTTATCCAAAACAGTGATTATTTGACGCTTCACTTGCCGGTAAACGCCGAAACACGTGGAATTATAGGAAATGAAACCATACCCAAGATGAAGCAAGGCGCACGTATCATAAACTTTGCCAGAGGCGAGCTTGTGGATAACGAAGCGCTATTGACAGCTCTTGGCAATGGCAGGGTGGCAAGCTATGTTACCGATTTTCCTGTGGCAGAGCTAATTGATCAGCCAGGTGTCACATGTATCCCACATCTTGGTGCGTCTACACCCGAAAGTGAAGACAACTGTGCAGTGATGGCGGCAAACCAGCTGAAAGATTATCTAATCAACGGCAATATAATCAACAGCGTTAATTTGCCGAATATTTCAGTGCCGCGCAGTGCAGGCAGCCGCATTTGTGTTATAAACCGCAATGAAAAAGGTATTTTGGCCGGATTGACCGGTGTTTTGAATAATTCCGGAGTGAATATTGAAAATATGACAAACAAAAGCAGAGGCGACTTTGCGTATACTATTATCGATGTGCAAGCTAAGATTAGCGAGGACGATGTCACACAGCTGAAAGCTTTGGACGGTGTTGTGCGCGTACGTGTTATTTAAAACATAAGAAAAGAGGTAGCAAATGGCTATTTTGGTGAGTGGAGGCGCAGGATATATCGGTAGTCATACCTGCGTGGAATTGCTTGAAGCCGGTTATGATGTTATAGTGGCAGACAACCTTGTGAATTCCAGCAAAGAAGCCGTGAAAAGGGTGGAAGAAATCACCGGTAAGTCTTTGCGGTTTTATGATGTTGATATATGCGATGAGGCAAAGTTGGATGACGTGTTCAAAGAGAATACTGACATCGAAGCGGTGATACACTTTGCTGCGCTGAAAGCAGTGGGAGAGAGCGTGCAAAAGCCGCTGGAGTATTATAGCAACAACTTGATTAGTACCCTGAATATGCTGAATGCTATGCGAAAATCAGGTGTGCATAATTTTGTGTTTTCTTCCTCGGCAACAGTATATGGCGAGCCTGAAAGCGTACCGGTGAATGAAGAGTTTCCCACAAGTGCGATGAACCCTTACGGGCAAACAAAGCTGATGATAGAAAAGATTTTGATAGATTATTGTAAGGCAGAGCCCAAAATGCAAGTGGGATTGCTTAGATATTTTAATCCTATTGGGGCGCATCCCTGTGGACGTATAGGCGAAGACCCTGCAGGTATTCCGAACAATCTAGTTCCCTACATTGCTAAAGTAGCGGTGGGCGAACTTGATTCTGTGAATGTGTTTGGAGATGACTATGACACACACGATGGCACCGGCGTGAGAGACTATATCCATGTGGTGGATTTAGCAAAAGGCCATGTGGCGGCCATGAAAAAGCTGAAAGAAAGCAATGGGCTGAACATTTATAATCTTGGAACAGGCCAAGGATACAGCGTTTTGGAAGTGATAAAAGCATACGAAAAGGCGTGTGGAAAAGAGATACCGTATGTGATATCAGAGCGCAGACCGGGCGACATTGCCACGGTGTATGCCGATACGAAAAAAGCAAAAGAAGAACTGAGCTGGATGGCGGAATACGGCATTGCTGAAATGTGTGCACACAGCTGGAACTGGCAAAGTAAAAACCCAAAAGGATATGAATAAGTAAAAAGAAAAGGTGGTATCGTTATGAAAAAACCGGTATTGGTGGTACTTGCGGCAGGAATGGGTAGTCGCTATGGTGGACTGAAGCAGATTGATCCTATAGGCCCAAACGGTGAACTTATTATCGATTACTCGCTATATGACGCGAAAAAAGCAGGATTTGAAAAAGTAGTGTTTATCATCAAGCACGCCATTGAAAAAGATTTTAAAGAAGCCATAGGCGAGCGTATGTCACAAAACATCGAAGTGGAATATGCCTTTCAGGAATTGGACATGCTGCCAAAAGGGTATAGTGTGCCCGAAGGCCGCGTGAAACCATGGGGAACCACCCACGCAGTGATGGCTGCGGCAAAAAAAATTGACGGCCCGTTTGCGGTAATCAATGCTGATGATTATTATGGCCCAAAAGCGTATAAGGCCATATATGAATTTTTGACACAAGAGCCAAAAGAAGACAAAAAAGAACATTATGCTATGGTAGGATATCTTATCGAAAACACTGTCACCGATCATGGTACAGTGTCACGTGGTGTTTGCATGGCTGATGAAAGCGGCTTTTTGAGTGATATTGTGGAACGTACAAAAATAAAGAAGACAGAAAACGGCGCAGCATATACCGAGGATGATGGAAATAGCTGGACAGACTTGCCGCAAGGCACGCTTGTGAGCATGAATTTCTGGGGTTTTGAAACAGGGATACTGGAAAAAGCCGAAAGGGATTTCCCACAGTTTTTAGACACAGAAATTCCTAAGAATCCCGAAAAATGCGAGAGCCTTCTGCCTAATTATGTAGGCGAGCTGATTGAAAAAGGCGAATCTGACGTTAAAGTATTACAAAGCACAGATATTTGGCAAGGTGTTACATACCAAGAAGACAAACCATCGGTAATGCAAAGTATAAAAGAAAAACATGAAAACGGAATGTATCCTACACCGCTATGGAACAACATGAAATAGACTTGAGAGGAGATAATTTATGCCTTTTGTGAAAAAAACAATACAAGAAGTGCAAGACAACATGTTCGAGCGAATTGGTACTAGCTGGATGCTGGTGACGGCAGGAACAAAAGAAAACTGCAACACAATGACAGCCAGCTGGGGCCAGGTGGGTATTTTATGGAACAAGCCGATAGCAACGGCATATGTGCGCCCACAGCGCTATACCAAAGAATTTATGGACGCTCAAGACTATTATTCTTTGTCGTTTTTCGAAAAAGGTAAATTCCGAGATGAGCTGGCACTGCTGGGAACAAAAAGTGGCCGTGACGGCGATAAGATTACCGAAGCGGGCTTGAGCATAAACGAGTTTGTAGGTGTTCCGGCGTTTGAGGAAGCTAGTTTGGTGCTGATATGCCGCAAATTATACATACAAGACATGGTAAAAGAAGGATTTTTAGATAGTAAAATAGATGAAACTCACTATCCTCAGCAAGATTACCACCGTATGTATATAGGTGAGATAGAGCATACATTCTGTAAGGTTTGATTAGTTGAGGAAATGTAAAAGCACATTTATAGCTCGTAAAATGAGATGATTAAATAATGACCATGTAACAAAGCGACGAAAAACTGTAGTTGGCTTTGGATAAAATGGTCATTTTTTCCGTGTTTGCGTATTTTCACCGTATTTTCTCTGTACAATAACAGGCACAAGTTGTATAATATATTAGTGATAGTGTATTATGAATTCTTAAAAAAGAAAATAATGATTTGATATGACTTGAATACTATATGTGGGCGACGGGATTGCCCATTAAGGAGGGAAAGATTTTGGTATCATATTACAATACTTTAGGGAAAGTAAGCATGACATCAGGCTATTTTTCAGAGCTGGTTGCCACTGTGGTACAAAGCGGGTTTGGCGTGGCAGGAATGGCGATGAAAGGCACAAAAGATAATCTAAAAAGCTTGTTGAACAAGGATTTTCCTGAAAAAGGTGTATGTGTAATAGAAAAAGATGGCCAGCTTGATATTGAACTGCATATCAAAGTGACATATGGGCTGAATATTACCGAGGCGGTGCGTAGTGTTACGCATAAAGTGAAATATGTGGTAGAGGAAGCTACAGGCCTCACTGTGAGAAATATTCGTGTATCTGTAGATGATATTATAGGGTAAAATAGTTTGACTTAAGTAAGTTGAAACGTGAAAATGTAAGTAGCTGATATTAATATATACAGCTATATTTTGGAGTGAATTGATATGATAGAAGGAAAAAAATTAAGAGACGCTATTATTTCCGGTGCGAATAATATTCGCAAGTACCGTGCAGAAGTGGACGAGTTGAACGTGTTTCCTGTGCCTGATGGTGACACCGGTATCAACATGAGTATGACAGTATCGGCGGCAAAGGATGAGCTTGCAAGTATGCCGGACAGCTGTACTGTGGCCGAGGCAAGCCATGCGGCGGCTTCTGCCATGCTGCGTGGTGCACGTGGCAACTCGGGTGTTATCACCAGCTTATTGTTCCGTGGATTTTCCAAAGCGCTGAAAGGCAAGAAAACAGCAACTGCAGCAGATATTGTGGCGGCGCTGGAGCAGGGCGTGGAAGGTGCATATAAAGCAGTGATGAAGCCCACCGAGGGCACTATGCTTACAGTATCACGTGTGGCCAGCGAAAAAGCCGCACAAAGTGGCGAGAGCGATATGGTGAAGCTGTGGGATATTATTGTGAAAGAGGCGCGTATAGCCTTGGACGAAACTCCGAACCAGCTGGAAGTTCTGAAAAAAGCCGGAGTGGTAGACGCCGGCGGCATGGGCTTTTGCATTATCTTAGAGGGTATGCAGCAAGTGATTGCAGGTGGCGCCATGGTAGCGGATGATGAAGAGGCGGAATCTAAGCCAAAACCAAAACTGTCTACGGCAAATGTAGGCAAGGGTGTTTTCACTGACGAGCTAAATCCCGATATCACCAATGCCTATTGCACCGAGTTTTTGGTGAATAAGGAGAATGGGTCCTCGGCTACAAAACTGCGTGCATACCTTGAAAGTCACGGAGATTCTGTGGTAGTTGTGGAAGATGATGACATTATCAAATGCCATGTGCACACAGCAGATCCCGGCAAAATCTTGACAAAAGCTATAGAGTTTGGATATTTGACCAGACTAAAGATTGAAAATATGCACGAGCAGTATGAAGCACGTAAAGCCCAAGGCGCGGCGTTGGAAAAGCAAGCCGAAGCAGAAAAAATGGACGAAAGTGAAGAGTTTGCCTATGTTGCGCCCGACCCTGAGCGTGCATATGGGTTTGTGTCGGTGGTTGCAGGTGATGGCCTGCGTGATATATTCACCGACTTAGGTGTTGACGCCGTGGTTAGTGGCGGCCAAACAATGAATCCGTCTACAGAAGACATTGTGAAAGCTGTGCAAAGTGTGCCGGCCGGCACAGTGTATGTATTGCCAAACAACAAAAACATTATTATGGCGGCAGAGCAAGCGGCTAAAATCGCCGACCGTAAAGTGATAGTAATTCCAACCCGTACAGTGCCACAAGGCATGACGGCTATGCTGGCTTTTGACCCGGACGCTGATGTTGAGCAAAATACCATTGAAATGGGTAAAATGGCGGCAGGCGTGGACACCGGCCTTATCACTTTTGCCGCGCGCAATTCTGAGTTTGACGGACGTAAAATTCGCAAAGGCGAGATAATTGGCCTGGCAAACGGAAAGCTGGCAAGTGTGGGCACAGACATAACAAAAACCACATATCGTCTAGCACGCAGCATGTGTAGCAAAAATACCAGCTTTGTCACGCTGATTTATGGCTCGGACGTAAGCTTGGCAGATGCAGAACGCACATGCGACTTGCTGAAAGAAAAAATTCCGGCAGGTGTGGAAGTGACTCTGTTAAACGGTGGTCAGCCGGTTTATTACTACATGATATCGCTAGAGTAATGTGTGAAATCACATAGCTTAGCGATGTGTACATATGAGATATAGGAGAGAAAACTTTGGGTTTTTTGGATAAAATATTTGGTAGTTTTTCCGATAAAGAGCTGAAACGCATACAGCCGGTGGTGGATGAAATCATCGGCATGGAAGAAAAGTTCAAAAAAATGAGTGGCAGCGAGTTGCGCTCAATGACAGAAAAACTGCGCGAGCGTATAAACCAAGGGGAAAGCCTTGATGATATTTTGCCCGAGGCTTTTGCCACTTGTCGCGAAGCTGCTACCCGTGTGCTTGGGATGACGCATTTTCCTGTGCAGCTAATGGGTGGGCTGGTGCTACATAAGGGCATGATTGCCGAGATGAAAACAGGTGAAGGTAAAACACTGGTGGCCACATTGCCGGTGTATCTGAATGCACTAACCGGAAACGGTGTGCATGTGGTGACGGTGAATGACTACCTGGCAAAACGTGACAGCGAATGGATGGGTAAAATTTACCGTTACTTAGGCTTGTCTGTGGGGCTTATTGTACATGGTATCGAAAATAATAAGCGCAGAGAAGCGTATGCGTGCGACATAACATACGGCACAAACAACGAGTTTGGGTTTGACTATCTGCGAGATAACATGGTGACGTACAAAGAGCAGATGGTACAGCGAAACCATGCGTATGCCATTGTGGACGAGGTGGACTCCATCTTGGTTGACGAGGCACGCACTCCGCTGATTATTTCGGGCGCAGGCGACAAAAGCACAGATTTATACAAGCTGGCGGATAATTTTGCCAAAACGCTGAAAGCTGTGCGAGTGAAGGAAACCGATAGCAAGGTGGACATGGACGAAGATCCGGACATGGATGGCGATTTCATTGTTGATGAAAAGGCGAAAACCTCTACATTGCTTAAAAGAGGTATTGTCAAAGCCGAGCGCTATTTCGGCATAGATAACCTGTCAGACGCCGATAATATGGAACTTTCACATCATATTAATCAGGCGGTAAAAGCACGCGGAATAATGCGTAAAGACGTAGATTATGTGGTACGTGACGGTGAAGTAATCATAGTGGACGAGTTTACCGGACGCCTTATGATGGGCCGTAGGTATAACGAAGGATTGCACCAGGCGATAGAGGCAAAAGAAGGTGTGAAGGTAGAGCGAGAGTCGAAAACTTTGGCCACCATCACCTTCCAAAACTATTTCCGTATGTATAAAAAGCTTTCCGGGATGACGGGTACTGCAAAGACTGAGGAAGAAGAATTTAACGAAATATACGGCCTGCAAGTGGTGGAAGTGCCCACAAACAAGCCGATGGCAAGAAAAGATCACGCCGATGCTGTGTATAAAACCGTGAACGGTAAATATAATGCGGTTATAGAGCAAGTGGTGGAATGTTATGAAAAAGGCCAACCGGTATTGGTTGGTACGATATCTATTGAAAAAAGCGAAATGCTGTCTAAAATGCTGAAAAAACGTGGCGTGAAGCACAATGTGCTTAATGCAAAACATCACGAAAAAGAAGCACAGATTGTGGCGCAGGCAGGGCATCCCGGTGCGGTTACAATTGCTACAAATATGGCGGGTCGTGGTACGGATATCATGCTTGGTGGTAATGCCGAGTTTATGGCAAAACAGGAAATGACAAAGCAAGGATTTTCCGAGGAAATGTTGGTGGAAGCTACAGGCCATGGCGAAACCGACAACGAAGAGATTTTGAATGCACGCAAGGTGTATGGCGAGCTGTATGCAGAAAAGAAACAAGGCATAGACGAAGAATCAAAAAAAGTGCGCGAGGCCGGTGGACTTTTCATCATTGGTACCGAGCGGCATGAAAGCAGACGTATCGACAATCAGCTGCGTGGTCGTGCAGGCCGTCAGGGTGACGATGGCGAGAGCCGGTTTTACTTGTCGCTGGAAGATGACCTTATGCGTCTGTTTGGCGGCGAGCGTGTGCAGAGCGTTATGGATACACTGGGTGTGGACGAAGATATCCCCATTGAAAACAGGATAATTTCAAATTCCATCGAGAGTGCTCAGCGGAAAATAGAAGGCCGAAACTTTGACATGCGTAAAAACGTGTTGCGTTTTGACGATGTGATGAACAGCCAGCGCGAGATTATCTATGGTCAGCGCAAGCAGGTACTTAGCGGTGAAGATGTATCCGGCAGTGTCAAGACCATGATAAACGACAGTATTACGTCGAATGTGTCGGTGTATTGTACGGCAGAAGATGCGGATGAGTGGAATTTCACAGCGCTTAGAGATTATTATCTTGGCTGGCTGACAAAGGATGAAGATTTTCATTATGACGCAAAACAGCTGGAAAATTTACAAGCATCGGATATTACAAAAGAGCTTTGTGATAAAGCGGACGCGATTTTAGCCCAAAAAGAAGAAAAATATGGCGAAAAATTGATGCGTGAGCTGGAACGCACGGTGCTTTTACGAAACGTGGACACAAAGTGGATGAACCATATTGACGCGATGGAAGAGCTTCGTCGTGGTATATATCTGCGCAGTTATGCTCAGCGCGACCCGGTGGTGGAATACAGGCTGGAAGGCTTCGACATGTTTGATTCCATGGTAGACAGTATAAAAGAAGATACTACAAAAATGCTGATGACAGTGGAAATAAAGCAAGGCGAGGATGCCCCGCAGCGTAAGCAGGTGGCAAATCCCACAGGCACCGGTGGCGCCCCTGAAAAAAGGAAGCCTATTCGCAAGGCGGCGGATGCAAAAATAGGTAGAAATGATAGTTGTCCTTGCGGTAGTGGTAAAAAATATAAAAAATGTTGTGGTCGTGAGGGGTAAGTCATTGCTCCATAGATAAAAAATACAATCAGAAATGAGGTATCACTATGGAATATCGGATAGGAATTGATTTAGGCGGAACAAACATCAAGGTAGGTGTGGTGGACGAAAACGGTGTGCTTGTTGGCAAAAAAAGCGGGGGCACCGACCCGTATAATCGCACATGGCAAGATGTGGTAGCGGATATGGCCAACTTGGTAAAGCAGATCCTTTCTGAAAATGATATTGATGTAAAAGACTGCGTCAGTATGGGCATTGCAAGCCCGGGAATGATAGACACTGAAAACGGTGTGGTGGTGTTTGCCAGTAACTTTGACTGGATAAATGTACCGATACTTTCCGAGATGCGCAATCATTTCCCGAGCGGTTTTCCCATGCAGCTGGCGAACGACGCAGATGTGGCGGTGTTTGGCGAGGTGGTAAACGGCGCGGCAAAAGACTCAAGCCATGTGGTGATGTTTACCCTTGGAACAGGTGTTGGAAGCGGCGTGGTAGTAGATGCTCGTCCACAAGCCGGCGGAGCAGGGCGTATGGAGTTTGGCCATGTGACGATAGCGATGGATGGCGAAGAGTGCAGCTGTGGTCAAAAAGGATGCCTTGAGGCGTATGCGTCGGCTACTGCCCTGATACGTGACGCAAAACGCGCCGCAGAGAAAGACAAAAACTCGGCCATGTGGAGGCTGTGCGAGGGAAACCTTGAAAACATGAATGGAAGAATTCCTTTTATCGCCGCAAATGAGGGCGATTCCGCGGCAAAAACCGTGGTGGATAATTATATAAAATATGTAGGGATAACTGTGGTGAATGCTGTGAATATCTGGCGGCCCGACAAGGTGCTTTTAGGCGGCGGCATTGCAAACGAGGGCGAGGCATTTATATCGGCAGTACGTGACTATGTGCACGGTCGCATTTTTGCAGGCGAGCGTGGCAAGATGCCGCAAATAATGCGTGCAGAGCTTGGCAATGATGCCGGTATCTACGGTGCGGCTGCACTGTAAAAAATAGAGATATACCCCGCCATTGGTGGGGTATATTAATGAAAGTTACATTATTTTAGCGCAAGGAGACAGAAAATGAAAATGTGGGCGGGGCGCTTCAGCAAAGAACTTGATAAAGATATAAACGATTTCAATTCGTCTATTTCATTTGACTGGGTGATGTTTCGCGAGGACATCAAAGGCAGTATTGCGCATGCACACATGCTGTGTAAAAGCGGGATATTGACAGAAAAAGATTATACTGATATCAAGGCGGCGCTACAGGATATCGAAAAAGATATAGAAAACGGAACACTGTTAATTGATGATACAGCGGAAGATATCCACATGTTTGTGGAGCATGAGCTGACTGAGCGAATAGGTGATGCAGGAAAGCGTCTACACACTGCACGTAGCAGAAATGACCAAGTGGCTACAGATTTACGCCTGTATTTACGCAAAAAATCAAGTGAGCTGATGGATGAAACAAAGGCATTGGCCATAACACTTGTGAATATTTCCGAGCAACACATAGATACTGTTATGCCCGGATACACGCATCTGCAGGTGGCTCAACCGATAACGTTTGCACATCATTTGATGGCATACGCACAAATGCTGCGTAGAGATTACGAACGATTACAAGATGCAAAAAAGCGAATGAACCAAAGCCCGTTAGGGGCAGGCGCATTAGCCGGAACTACATATGCTATCGATAGAAGCTTTACGGCAAAAGAGCTGGACTTCGATGGTGTTTGCGCAAACAGCTTGGATGCTGTGTCGGATAGAGATTTCTGCATCGAGCTTGCGGCAGCGCTGAGCATACTGATGACACATTTGTCCAGGCTGTCGGAAGAAATTATTTTATGGTGTAGTAGCGAGTTTTCGTTTATAGAGTTAGATGATGCGTTTGCTACAGGATCGTCCATTATGCCCCAAAAGAAAAACCCCGACATTACAGAGCTGGTACGTGGTAAAACGGCTCGGGTATATGGGGATTTGACTACGCTGTTGTCTATGATGAAAAATTTACCGCTGGCGTACAACAAAGACATGCAAGAGGATAAACCGGCAGTTTTTGATGCGGTGGATACAGTTTTGCTTTGTTTAAAAGCGATGCGGCCGATGATAGAAACCATGAAAGTGAAAAAAGAAAACATGAAAAAGGCGGCGGCGAAAGGGTTTATCAACGCTACCGACTGTGCGGATTATTTGGTGAAAAAAGGCATGCCGTTTAGGGATGCATACAAAATTACAGGTCAGCTGGTGGCGCTTTGTGTGGCCGAGGGCAAAACCCTTGAAAGTTTGCCGTTATCCGTGTATAAAGAAGCTAGTGACCTGTTTTGTGATGATGTGCACAAAGCTATTGATTTAGCCACATGCATATCTGAGCGAAGCAGTGAAGGTGGCCCTTCACCAAAAGCTGTGAGAGATCAAATTGATAAGTACAAAAAAGCGATGCAAATAAAATAAGCTTAATTACGTTGATATTTTGCGATAAGCGAATATAAAAAACCGAGTGGCTATTTCAGCACACTCGGTTTTTTATATATAATATTATAGCAATATAAATTAAAAAATTGAATATACGTTGGCTTCGTAAGCGCGCAAGTTGGAAGAAACTCCGCCGTAATTGCTGGCAATAAGATGGTGGTGGGCGCTTAAAGGCCCGGGACGTTTTTGCGTTTCTTCGCTTAGGTTTATTTCGATATAAAGTTTGCTGTTACCAAGTGTTCTGAAATAGCAAAATGTGTTTTTTTGATTCACAAAAACAGGTGAAAAATCACCGTATATCAAGGCAGTGTGCTCTCGTCTAAGCGCAATCATCTTCTTGAAAAAATGATACACAGAATTTGGGTTTGCCACTTCGTTTTCGGCATTGATGGTGGGATAATTTGGGTTTGGAGGCATCCATGGTTCACCTTTTGTGAATCCGGCATGGCGGTCACTGGTCCACTGCATAGGCGTGCGGCTATGATCGCGAGTGCCCCAGGCAACAGTCTCCAGCGCAATTTGTTCACCGGTGGAATCGGCCTCAGAGTAAAGTATTTTAAGCTTTTCAAATCGATTTTTTGCCTCTACATCTCGCAAGTCATCTATAGATGAAAACTGTGTATTAGTCATGCCAAGCTCTTGCCCTTGATAGATGAAAGGCGTGCCACGCAAGGTGAACTGCAAAACAGCAAGTAGTTTTGCCAGGACCATGCGCCAGGCAACATCACTCTGGATTTTACTTATCATGCGTGGATTGTCATGGTTTTCAAAAAATAATGCTTGCCAGCAATTGTTGCCATAATTTTGCTGCCAGTGTAGGAAATATGGCTTTAAATGGCGCAAATCATAATCATAAGGGAACATGCGGCTTTGCCCGGGATTGTCAAGATGATCAAAGTTGAACACCATGCTAAGTTCGGAGCGTTCTTCGGCGCTAAGCATGCGGCTCATGTTAAGGCCGATACCGGGGGTTTCGCCCACTGTGAACACATCTTCTTTTACTGAAAAAGCTTCCCTATTCATCTCTTGCAAATGATGGTGTAAATCAGGTCCATAAAAATAATGTTCAATGCCGCAATAACCAAAAGCGTCACCGATGGCAGAATTACCATCTTGCAGGCTGTCTTTAGAAATGAAATTTATGACATCCAGTCGGAAACCATCAACGCCTTTATCAAGCCACCAACGGACTATATCGTATACTTCGTATCTCAAAGATGGGTTGTTCCAGTTAAGGTCCATTTGCTTTTTGCTAAAAATATGAAGTGCCCATTCTTCGGTTTGCGAGTATTGATTCCACGCAGATCCGGAAAAGAAACTTTGCCAGTTGTTTGGTGGATTCCCGTTTTGTCCGTTCGCCCAAATGTAATAGTCTTTTTCAGGACAAGTGGGATCTGCTAAGGCTTTTTGGAACCATTCGTGCTCATCAGACGTATGGTTTATCACAAGATCCATCATTAGCTTAATGCCGGCTTCGTGTAAAGCTTTAACTAAAAACTTGAATGAAGCCATGCTGCCGAACTCTTGCAAGATTTTTTTGTAATTGCGCACATCATAGCCGTTATCATCACAAGGGCTGTCGTATATAGGCGAAAGCCAAACAACGTCTACGCCCAAATCTTTCAGGTAGGGAATTTGGCTTTTGATACCGGCTAAATCACCGATACCATCGTCGTTGCTATCCATAAAGCTGCGCGGATAAATTTGGTATACCACAGCTTCTTTCCACCATTTAGGGTTGATAGCAGAAGGAAACTCCGGTGCTTGGTGTGGATGATTTTGCAAAATACGAACAATGCCGGCAGCAAGGCCGGGTACTTTTTTTCCTATAAGGCGGTCGATAGAGGAAAGCTTAAGGCTTCCGACTAAAGGGTTATTTAGTAATTTATGGCTTTTGTTTGCACGTTGTAGCAAAAAAAGTAAAATGTCTTTTCCCACAGGATTTCGATATACTTCACGAAGGGTACTTTGCATGGTGATCATAAAAGTCTCTCCTTAAAATAAATAATAATACAAAAAAATCCGAGGACTGTATCAACCCTCGGATATATTGACACACCTATAGAGGCAAGCCGGCTCTATGCTTACTCAGCAAATCTTGCATACGATCGTTTGGATCTAAAAGATCGGATAGAGAATTGTCATGATTAATGGTGGCGACAAGTAATGCGATATATTTAGACATATTTACCTCGGTGAACCAAGGTGCAGATTTAAGGCTGTGGTTAAGATGGGTAAGGTTAGTGGCAAAAAGCTGGGTAAAAAGACCATCACGATAAGCTTTTTCATATATCTCAGTGCCACAAGTGAAAAGAGCAAATGTAGTGGCTAGAAATACCCTGCGCGCCTTGCGACGTTTCAACTCTTTGGCAATATCCAGCAAGGACTCGCCCGTGGCAAGGATATCATCTGCAATGATAACATCTTTGCCCTCTACATGATCACCAAGATATTCGTGGGCAACAATGGGGTTTCGACCACCCACAACTTTAGAATAATCGCGGCGTTTATAGAAAAGGCCCATGTCGAGACCCATCATAGAAGCGTAATAAATGTTTCGTGTGGCGGCGCCCTCGTCCGGGGAAATCACCATGGTGTGGTTTTTGTCTATCACCATATCAGGAGCAAAGCGCAAAATGGATTTCAGAATTTGGTATGCAGACTGAACGCTATCGAAATTGTTTGTTGGAACTGCATTTTGTACACGTGGGTCATGTGCGTCAAATGTAAGTATACTATCCACACCAAGGTGGTAAAGTTCTTGCAAAGCTACAGCGCAATCAAGGCTTTCACGGCCGGTGCGGCGATGCTGGCGTCCTTCATATAAAAACGGCATAATAACATGAAGGCGGTGAGGCTTGCAACCGGCTGCACCGATAAGACGTTTTAAATCGGCAAAATGATCATCCGGACTCATGGGCCGATCTTGGTTATACATAGAATATGTAACATGATAGTTTGTTACATCGCATATGATATACATATCATATCCGCGCACACTTTCCTGAATGATACCCTTACTTTCGCCGGTGCCAAAACGAGGACAGTCGGCTTTGATAAGAAAAGAGCTTTTATTGTGTCCAGGAAATGTGAGTAGCTGGCTACTTTCGGGATTGCTATTCCACTCAAGTAAGTAGTCATTTACTGCCTTACCTATTTTCTCGCAACCTTTCATAGGCAAGAGGGCTAGCGGACGAACAGAGCTATGCACTGCATCAGATGAACTATTTAATTCTATTACCACGGGATCCTCCTAAATAATACAATAGAATAATATAAAGTAGTAATACTAGTATAACAAATTATGAAAAATGGTGAAAGTGAAAAGGAAAACTGAATATTAACAAACTGAAATTAAAATGTGAATTAAATGTAAAATAATGGGATATACATAATTGTGGCATAGTGTGCAGGGGGATTTGATTTTGAAAAATCATCAATTTGCAATAGCTGTTGCAGAAATGAGGTCATCTTTACAGCGGAACCTGGTTTTTTTCATGGTGCTGACAATTTGCATGCTATGCGTATCGATGGTAATTGTGGTGCCGGGTGCAGCAGCAGTGCGAACAATGATAACTACAGACGACGCTTGGCCAAGCACACGCTTCATCCGAGTGCGCTCGGCAGTCAAAATATTTAGCACACTTAAAGACTGGTTGCGCTTAAGTAGCATATCTTTATATGAAGGATCGTTCTTGCCTTTGTCTGCTTTGCCTTTATGGATACGTTCATGAGTGGTAAGATTTTGTTGCGCAGATTGAATATCAATATTTAAACGATCTATTTTTTTACCGATGGTATCATAACGCTGGAAAAACTCACGCTCTAGGCCGGCAGACACAGCAGAATTTCCAACACCGCCTATGGTGCCGGTGATGACACCGCCTTTTGCATATAGATTGGTGCTGTCGATAAGCGCCCTACCGCCTATGATACTGGCCATGCCGTTGCAACGTGCCTCGCATCCCATTAGATAGTTTGCATGAATATTGCCCTCCGCTTTAATATGGCATGACTCAAATCGAAGACCCCACACATGCCCTTTTGCCTCAACAGAACCAAAAGTCCCGCCGTCCTGCATACCTTTACATAAAAGTAGATTGTTGCCGGCTTTGATGGTGGCGGACATTGCGCGTCCCGTGACATAAATGCTACCGCTGGCCGATAGCTGAGAATGAGGGGCAATATCGCCATCGACAAGCACGTTACCTTTAAAAGAAATCTCGCCGTCTTCAGGGGTAAGGCTGTCTATTTTTTTAAGCGGTGTAAGGATTAGCTGCTCGTTTACAAAGCTGATATGAGACAGGCAAGGCGCAAGATAGTGTTTGCCATCGGAAGAAACCACAAATCCGCTGCCGTGTAGCTCTTTATCACTGGCTTCGGTGTGCCTTGGATGAATGCTTTCACCGGTGACGGCTATGCCTTCTTGTGATGGTATGGCAGGAATGATTTCGGCTAGAATATCGCCTTCATTTGCCTCGTTCAAAAAGTATAAGTCATCATAAATAAGTGCCCCGTCTCCGGTGGATTTCAAGCCACTGAAAGGAACATTACTCACTTTTAAAGTAAAGTCGGCGCCTTGTGCATCTACAGGCTCTTTGCCTCTCGCCACCTCGAGTAAAGTGTCATATTTTTCGCTACTAATGGCCGCATTTATCATGCCGTCATCAGCGCCATAAACAACACCTTGCGTGGGTAGCCATTCGGCTATTGCTTGCACCGTATAAGCAGCGCCACTTTGCGGTGGAGTAAGAGAGACCCAAGCACGCATTTTGTCGGGACTAAACACAACCTTAGCACCGTGTGAAAAGATAGACATATCGCCCATTAGTTTCCTCCTTGCAGGATGCAAAATACAGCATCCGAATCACATACAAAAAAACCAGCAAAACGAATGAAAAATAACGGCTGTAAAAATACGAATTCATTATTTTGAATGGTTGGAAGTCTGTGAATGCTTAAAAAATAAGAATAAATTGTAAAAATATGTGCCGAACAAGATACACCTACTATACCATATGTTTGTGCAGTTTGTATACTATATATGAATAAATTAATCACATTAATATTCTATTGACAATTATGGCGCATAATGGTATATTTAAACCGAAATACGACAAGATAAAAAAGCGGACAAGAACTTGTAAAATAAGGGCTTTAAAGAGAGGTGTGCAGTGCTGTGAGCACACTAGGCCCTATGCCGGTTTACCACCGCTTTATCGCAAAGGCGAACCTTTGCCGGGTGTGCCCGTTACAGCATAAATAGTGGTGCATCAGTGTATGCGATGTACAAACCGGGTGGAACCGTGGGATTTCTCACCCCGGCCTTAGGGTCGGGGTGTTTTGATTTTTATATACGCAAAGCATTAAATTAATGATTAACAACGGAGGATGAAATGATAAATATTACGCTTAAAGATGGTAGTATAAAGCAAGTGCCTGCAGGCACGACTGTGCTGGAAGTGACACGCACTTTAGGCCAAAAACTGGCTAAAGCTGCATGTTCGGGAAGAATTGATGGCGAGCTATGTGATTTGCGAACAGAAATAAACGCTGACTGTACGCTGGAAATTTGCACATTCGATGACGCTGATGGAAAGCATGCTTTTTGGCATTCGGCAAGCCATGTTTTGGCGCAAGCAGTGCTGAGATTATACCCGGGTGCAAAGTTTGCCATTGGTCCTGCTATAGACAATGGGTTTTACTATGACTTTGATATCCAGCCGGCCCTCACCAGTGAAGATCTTGAAAAAATCGAAGCCGAGATGAAAAAAATCGTGAAAGAGGCTTTGGCGATTGAGCGCAAAGAAGTATCTCCAGACGAAGCAAGAGAAATATTCAAAGACCAGCCATATAAGCTGGAACTGATGCAAAAACATGCGGATGCCGGCCAGCAGATAAGCCTATATAGCCAAGGCGAGTTTGTGGATTTGTGTGCAGGACCGCATATGATGAATACATCTCAGTTAAAGGCAATTAAACTTACCAGTGCCACCGGCGCATATTGGCATGGTGACGCAAAACTAGCTATGTTATCACGTGTGTATGGCACAGCTTATCCGAAACAGGCCGAGCTGGATGCGTATTTAGTGATGCTTGAAGAAGCCAAAAAACGTGATCATCGTCGTTTGGGTAAAGAGCTGGGTTTGTTTGCAATGATGGAAGATGGCCCGGGTTTTCCGTTCTTTTTGCCAAACGGGATGATTGTGCGAAAAGAACTGATGCGCTATTGGGACGAAGCACATAAAAAAGCAGGATATACCGAAATATCCACCCCGATTATTCTGAATCAAAACCTGTGGCTACGCAGTGGACACTGGGATCACTATAAAGATAATATGTATACCACCGAAATAGACGAAACACCATTTGCAGTGAAGCCTATGAACTGTCCCGGTGGCATGCTTGTGTATAAAAACAGCCTACATTCATACAGAGAGCTGCCCATTCGTATGGCAGAGCTGGGCCTTGTGCATCGTCACGAGATGTCAGGTGCCCTGCATGGACTGATGCGTGTGCGTGCGTTTACCCAAGATGATGCGCATATTTTCATGACGAAAGATCAAATAAAAGACGAAGTAAAAGGCGTCATGGATTTAGTCGATGAAGTGTATTCGAAATTCGGATTTTCGTATCATATCGAATTGTCTACCATGCCGGAGGATCACATGGGCGACGAAAGTGTGTGGGAATTTGCCACAGATGCCTTGCGTGAGTCCATTGAAGAGTCCGGTCGTACATATACGTTGAATGAAGGCGACGGTGCATTTTATGGCCCGAAACTGGACTTTCATTTGCATGATGCCATCGGTCGTACATGGCAGTGTGCTACAATTCAGCTGGACTTCCAAATGCCGGAAAGGTTTGATCTTGAATATGTCGGCGAAGACGGCGAGCGTCATCGTCCCGTCATGATTCATCGCACGGTTTTGGGGTCGATTGAACGCTTTATCGGAATTTTGATCGAGCATTTTGCCGGAGCATTCCCAACATGGCTGGCGCCGGTGCAGGTGCTTTTAGTGCCCATCAGCGAGGCTCATCACGATTATGCACGCAAAGTGCAAGCGCAGCTGGAAGAAAAAGGCATCCGTGTAGAAGGTGACTACCGCAACGAGAAAATGAACTATAAAATTCGTGAAGGCCAGCTGAAACGTATACCATATATGCTGGTTATGGGCGACAAAGAGATGGAAGCCGGTACTGTGGCGGTGCGTGCACGAAAAGAAGGCGCAGGCGGCGTGAAACCGGTAGAAGATTTCATCGCTGCAACAATAGAAGAAATAAATGCACGCAACCTATAAATAATATAGTTACTTTTAAAACATCCCCGCCTATAATCGGCAGGGATGTTTTTTATGCTGAAAAAATAAAAACCGCTTGACAAATGATATGTGCATAGTGTATATATAGTATATACACACTATATAGGAAGTGATGCAATGAATATAATTATATCAAATGCGAATAACCAGCCAATTTATGAGCAAATTTACGATCAGCTGAAAAATGGCATTATTATGGGCAAGTTGCAAGAAGAGAATTTGCTACCCTCTATTCGCAACTTGGCTAAGGACCTGAAAATCAGCGTGATTACCACAAAACGCGCATACGAAGAACTGGAACGGGATGGATATATTTATTCTGTGCCGGGTAAAGGCTCGTATGTAGCCAAGAAAAACACAGAACTGATAAAAGAGGGCTATCTAAAAGAAATTGAAGACTTAATGCAAAAAATTTATGATTTATCGTCGATATGCGAAATATCTGACGAAGAGTTATTTGAAATGTTTGTTTTGCAAAAAAGAGAGGAAGAAAAGCAATGAATGCCATAGAAATAAAAAATGTCAGCAAAAAATATTCAGGGTTTCATCTTGACAATATCAGCTTACAACTGCCAAAAGGTTATATTATGGGTCTGGTGGGGGAGAATGGCGCAGGAAAAAGCACAGCCATAAAGCTGATAATGAACGCTATAAAGGCCGATGATGGAATGATTAATGTGATGGGTGAAAAAAATACTGCGTCTGGTTTTGTGGATATAAAGCAAGATATTGGTGTGGTACTGGACGAAACAGGATTTCCTGAGCTATTATCTGCACACGACATAGAAAAAGTGATGGGAAAAATATATACAAACTGGGATAAAAGTATGTTTTATTCATACTTACAAAAGCTGAGTGTTCCGCCGAAACAGTCATTTAAAACGTTGTCACGTGGAATGAAAATGAAACTTGCTATTGCAGTGGCGTTGTCTCACAAGGCAAAGCTTTTGGTCTTGGATGAAGCTACAAGTGGGCTTGATCCCATGGTGAGAAACGAGCTGTTAGATGTGCTTAGTGAATTTACTCGCGACGAAAATAATTCGATACTATTATCTTCGCATATTGTAAGCGATCTTGAAAAAATATGTGATTATATTGCGTTTTTGCATAAAGGAAAGATGGTTCTGTGTGAAGAAAAAGACGTACTAATGGAAAAATACACTATGCTGAAACTTACGGATACAGACATGGATGCGCTGGCAGAGGAAG
The DNA here is from genome assembly GCA_964370155.1 of uncultured Oscillospiraceae bacterium. Classification (GTDB taxonomy): domain Bacteria; phylum Bacillota; class Clostridia; order Oscillospirales; family Ruminococcaceae; genus JAAYCI01. Next base: position 20,611 of record CAYJIC010000003.1, on the reverse strand, counting down.
CTATAGTGCGCAAAAGAAAGACAGCGTATGGCTGGGATGTATTGGCTGTTAAAGAAGAAGTTTCCGATGTTTTTCAAAAAGAATATATCACACTTGAAGATATTATTATATTTTTGTCAAAGGAGGCATAATAGTGAGAGGTTTATTGCTTAAAGACTTTATCATGATTGTAAGGCAAATGAAAACATTCTTGATTCTAATACTGATATTTATGATTTTTAGCCGAAATATGAGCACTGTGATCATCATGGCTCTTAGTATAATTGTCCCAATTTCAGCTTTCGCATATGATGAGCGCGCACGATGGGATGATTTTTGCGTCATGCTACCAATTTCGAGTAAAGAAATTGTACGAAGTAAGTATATACTAGCTGCAATTTCAGTCATAGTAGTGAACGGAATTTCGGCAATATTACAAGTTATGCTTGGTAGCGTAGAAGTGGACTTGGCAATGAGGATGTTGCCGGTTGGTGTAGCTTTTTGTGCATCTGTATTTGTAATATCAATCTATGTACCGTTCATTATAAAATTCGGCAGTGAAAAAGCAAGGATATATTTATTTGTCCTAATTGCCGGAATGTCAGTCTTGGTAGGCTCGATACCGAATATCGTACTTGACGGCAGCATGGATATCAGCCTGATAAATGGAAACGTAATTTGGCTAAGTGTATTAGCAGGGCTTGCACTTTCTCCGGTAGCAATATTAATATCACAGAAAATATCTGTGAAAATTTACGAAAAAAAGTATGAGTAGTGTATAAACTGACGCGCAGGCAAGCTTTATTGAGGATGTATGTTGTAGGTGCATCCGACAAATATAAGCTTGCTTTTTTATTTGTGGTAAAAAATCAAGTCAATAAGTCGCTAACTTCCAGCATGTTTTCCCAATATCGCTTTGGCATCATGCTCATCCGACAACGAGGATTTTCACGAGCCTTGATAGCGATGGTGTTGTAGAATTGTTTCCATAGCCTTCTGTAATTTTCTTCGGCCTCGCTTGCTGTAGGAAAAGCAATGTTTTCAAGTGGAATGATACGCGCTTGCCTATTTTCATATATAAGAGCGGCTTTATGCGTTTTATCGTGAATTAAAAAACTTTCTTCTCGGTATCGTGCTATGAAATGATGCTGTAAGAATGGTAAAACAAAATTTTTGGGTGTGATGGTAGCCGCTAAAACGCCATCATAGTCGGAAAATCTAATGAAACCTTTCAGCAAATGTGCCTCACCATGCAGATGCTTGACAGCAGATAAAATAGGTTGAACATCATTGTGCCCAAACAAATAGCACGCAGGAGCACCTATTTGATACCCGAGTAATAAAAAACGTAACATAGCTAATTCTTTTTCATGCAAGCAACTTAGAAATGTGGTTTCAATGAGTTCTTGTGCTCGTGGAGAAATTTTTTTCGAAAGTGAAAGTTCAACTTTGTGTGATTTTTCGGTATCGGTAACTATATGCTTTGTAGAAAAAAAGCTGGGTTGCATCTTGGACTCTGACCAAATATGCATGGGTATCTCGTGTGTGTAAACGCTTTCATGTACACAAGAGTAAAAACCGGCCAAACTGCCGTCGTAAGTGTAAACAATATCTGATGGTATGGCAAGTGGCTTTTTTTTATTTGATGCAGTAGGAGCAGACATGTTGGTATGGATATTTTTTTGATAGTAAATGCCTTCGCGCAGACTTTTGCATAAGTCGGAATGACGACAACTTGTTTTTTTACAGTAATATTTTTTGCCACAAGGCATGAGGATATCTGTTTCGCAGGGCATAAAACAAGTCTCCTTTGCTTTGGAATATGCGATTAAGTCACATGGCTTCTGCCAAGTGCAAAACAGCAGATTCAGCGGCCTCGGCTATGATTTTAGTCTCGTTGTGATGTAGTAAGGGTGGCATATCCGAAGGCGGAGAAAACATGCTTAGTTGCTCTACACCGTGATGAAATATGCCGGGATCAATGAGTGCACGTACAGTGCTTTCTCTGTTGATATGAAGGCCGGTAGGGTTGTCTCGGGTGGTTATAAAATACTGTGCGCGCTTGAGCACCACGCCAATTTTTTTGAGCTGTAGCATATCGAGTTTGCCCTGACGGCGAGCTACCATGATGCGTCTAACACTGGTAGGGCCGATTCCGGGAACACGAAGCAACATGTCACGATCCGCTGTGTTTATATCTACAGGGAACAGGTGCATATTATGTATAGCCCAGTTGCATTTAGGATCCATATATGGGTTGAAATTTGGAGTACTTTCATTCAAAATTTCTTCGGCGCAAAAGTTGTATTGGCGCATTAAAAAATCGGCTTGGTATATTCGATGTTCCCGCAGCAAAGGCGGCTTTGTATCGATGGTAGGCAATAAAGTGTCCTCAACTACAGGGATATAAGCAGAGTAAAACACACGCTTTAGGCTATACTTATCATAAAGGCCTTCAGCTAGTCTTAAAATTTGATAGTCTGTTTCATTTGTGGCGCCTACAATCATTTGCGTGGCTTGTCCCGCGGTGGCAAATGATGGTGCGTTTTTATATACAGTTAAATCTTTCGTGTTTTGCGCACGGGTGTCTGCGATCATTCGCATAGGCGCCAAAATATTTTTTTTCGTTTTGCCGGGTGCTAATTGATTTAAACTTTTCTCGCTGGGAAGTTCTATATTTACTGAAAGGCGGTCTGCCAAAAGGCCCAATTGCCACACCAGCTCCGAAGAAGCACCAGGGATAGTTTTGGCATGGATATAACCCCAAAAATTGTACTTGTGGCGAATGAGATGTAGAGTATTGATCATTTTTTCCATGGTATAGTCAGGGTTTTTGAGCACACCGCTGGAAAGGAAAAGTCCTTCAATATAATTGCGTCGATAAAATTGTATGGTGAGCTCTGCCAGTTCTTCAGGAGTGAAAGATGTGCGAATAACATCGTTGCTACGACGGTTGACACAGTATTTGCAGTCGTGAATACACTCGTTGCTCATAAGAACTTTAAGTAAAGATATACAGCGGCCATCGGCTGAAAAACTATGACAGCAACCAGCCGGCATAGCACTTCCAAGACCGTTGCCACCGCTTCTATCGGCTCCGGAAGATGTGCATGCGGCGTCATATTTTGCGCTGTCTGCCAAAATAGTGAGTTTTTCAAACAAATCCATCTGCCGTCTCCTAGATTCCAGTAAAAGTAGTAAAAGCAAAAACAAATCAGACCGAAGACAAAATATTGCCCAGTTATTTTTATATAATATGCTGAAACTAAATTAAAATTTTACCATTGTGCTTTGGTTTCCACTACTTTTCCGGCTATATACAAATGATCTAAATCTTCGCCGGACAAAATAATAGTGTCGTATGTAGGATTAAAAGGTTGCAATAAAATAGCGCTACCACGGCGTCGGAACCGCTTAAGAGTGCCCTCGCCTTCACCGTATACAACAACTCCCAAATCCCCGTCATCAAGGGTGGGCTGTTTGCGAACTAGGGCTAAATCGCCATCTTGGATTCGCGGCTCCATAGAGTCGCCTTTTACAACTAAGTAAAAGTAATTTTCAGGATCGCGAACACCTGCAGGCTCACTGCCGCAATCTTCCTCAAAGGCCAAAGCGCCATATCCGGCCCGAACTGTACCTAGGACAGGAACTAAAGTCTCTCCGGAAGGCGCAGGATAAGAAGGTGAATTGACAGATTCCTGCTGACCAAGCAGAGAGTCTACACTGACATCAAATAAAGTTGAAATACGTAAAAGAGTATTAGGATCCGGTGAAGATGCGCCGGTTTCCCAACGCCCCACGGCCTGTTGTGTGATGCCCATATGTGCGGCTAGATCACTTTGGGTCATTTTGTGCTGCTTACGTAATTGTTTTAACATTTGCGCTAGCATATTTCTCCTCCAGCATAAACTGCGATGTCATTAATATAAGGTTACTGTAGCTACAGTATACAACTAATATTTGTATTTGTAAAGCAAAAAACAAAAATTTGTTGTTTTTTCTATTGACAACAATCAAATATTGTTGTATGCTGTTATTAACAACTAACAATTGTATTGAGTAACTATACACGGAGGATACATGAATATGAATACATTTTTAATGAAAATAGTAACATTAAGCATGCTTTTAGGCGCGGTATTATCAATAGATTCTTTGCTGCAAGGTAGCGGCTCTGTATGGGGTGCTGTGTCGTCGTTACTGCTTTTTTCTATATTGGCATATCACTTCTTTAAAGTATCTGTGCGTAAACCTTCTAGGCGTAGGGCATACAGTGACGTTGAGCATATTAATGCATCGAATTTACGTGTGGTAAGAACACATGTGAGCAACCCTTCATAAATAACATAAAACTGCATGGACAAAATGTCCATGCAGTTTTTAATAATCACGACTAATAAAAATGAATGTGCATAGTTAAGGGAGACTTGAGCAAAATCAAAATATTATTCACTATCATAAAGTTCTAATGTGCTGCTGGGCGCTATTGGTTTTGCGTCACCGTGGCGTACAAACAGCATGGTGACAAAACTGGCGAAAACGAATATTGTACCATATGGGAAAAGAGAAGTGTATCCGATGTGTTCAAGTGAAGCACCAGATAAAATAGGTGTTATAGTTTGAGCAGACATGGACGCGGTGTAGTAAAATCCGGTAAAACGACCAACATCGGCGTCACGAGCCATTTCTACAACCATGGGATAACTGTTCACGTTAATGGCTGCCCATGCCACACCGGCAGTGATAAAAATTGGGTAAATAGCCGGAGTGAACGAATGGAACGTGCTGCCTATGGCAAAAGATGTTCCTAAAAGCAAAATTCCGCCTAAAATAACTTTTTTGCGGCCTATTCGCGTGGCAATTATTCCAACAGGCCAATAACTGAGAATGGCTGAGGCCTGAGCAATAACAAGTATCATGGCTGATGTACCGGCATCAAGGCCAAACTGAACAGCGCAATATTTGCTGAAAGATGTTGTGATAGCGTTATATCCCATAAACCATAAGGCTACACTGGCGAGTAAAAATAGCATGGAGCGTTTGCGCTTTGCCGATAAATCTACACCGCTATTAGTATTTTCAGCTGGTTCTTCATCGCTTGAAGTAAGTCCTAGTGCTTTAGACTCTTCTTCCATTTTTTTTGTTAAAGAAGGCTCGTTCACTCGTAAAAGCATTACTAAGATAGAAACGGCCATGATGGCCATGCAAAGCAAAAATAAAGGAAGATAATTTGGTTGATAATTTATTATTCCGCCGTCGCTTTCTACCGGGCTGGAAGGTAGCAATACAGGCGTTAAAAGTAGGATTATTAGCCCGCCTAGAGCACCCATCAAATTTATTATGGCGTTTCCTTTACTGCGCAGAGGTTTAATAGTTACATCTGGCATTAATGCAACGGCAGGGCTTCTGTAGGTAGCCATGAAAAATAAAGTTAGGCCAAGACCGGCTATAAACAATGGAAGACTGGCCAGCTGATTGGCAATGGGTATCAGCATCATTGTGCCACATGCGGCGAAACTGCCAAAAACAATGTATGGCATGCGTCGACCCCATTTAAACCGAGTTTTATCAGACAAAGAACCAAATAAAGGTAGCATGAATAATGCCAATATATTGTCAGCTGCCATAATGCCGCCGGCGACAGTATCACTGATGTTGAAAGTGAACTTTAACATTAATGGAATAACATGATCATATAATTGCCAAAAACTACATATGGAAAAAAAGGCAAGGCCCACTGTAAGCGTGCGAGCATAATTCAGCTTCATATACGGCTCCTTTTTGACAGTAAATAGGTGATGATTTTAGATATATGTGATAAGTGAGTGGCTTCTGGACATAAAGTGCAATAAAACACCGGTGTTCCTTATGAAAGCAACACCGGTGTATAATTCAATGAGTTCCGCTATGTTTACTTGCCGGAAATTTTTTGCTTCATTAAGCCACTTGCTTTAAATCCGGGAATACGTGTAGGGTCGAGCTGGCTAGAAACTTTAGTTTTTGGATTTGTGTAAGCTTTGGTTTTGCGATCGCGCATTTCAAAGCGACCAAAACCTGCAATGGTTACTTTTTCTCCGGCCTTTAGGCTTTCAATGATATCATCCACCATTGTGGTCAAAACTGTTTCTACCTGAGCAGCGGGTAGTCCAGTTTGCCGCGCAACTTTTGCGATTAATTGTGATCGTGTCATAACTATACGTTACCTCCTAAAATATATCAATACAAACACGAATTTAGCATTCGTTTAAAAACAGTATATCCGATATAGCGTCATTATGCAAGCGAAATTGAGAGTTCTTTTATTCTTGAAAATAAAGTGTCGATTTCTATAAATTTAATATTTTTTTGTGAAAAAAAATATTAAATTTCACCAAGTGTTTTACTAGTGAATAGGTACAAATATGACAAATATGAACTAATTATCAATAAAAAACCAACTTTTTTTTAAAAAATTGGCAGTAAGAGCAAAATCTATACGGACAAACACATAGTAAATGATAATGATGAGTGGTAGCAGGGTGGATTAGTATAAAGTTGTGATTTAGTAATGTGGTAATAAAGCTGAAAATGCCGGTAAGAGTAAATGAGTCTAAGCGTTTTCGCCGGAGAGCAAAAACCATAATTCTTGGGATGAGATGGTTTCAAGATAGCCATGGGCTAACGTTTTTACACGAGCTACAGTGAAATTATCTTCGTCTTTTGATTTGTCGTGTAGGATATACTGCCAAACATCTTTTACAGGGCAAGAGTATTTCAAAGGCAAATTCAAACGACGCATGATGGCACGTGTGCGGCGAAGTAAAGTTTTGCTTTCGATTAAAGGTAACATGCCTAAAGCTGTGCACTCGCCATGTAAAAGGCTAGATGAACCACATGCAGACGCTATTCCGTTGCCAATCAGTTCGCCGAAATGTAGCAGTGTGTGATGAGTTTTATTTGATTCATCTTGCTCTAGCAGCTGTTTTTTGTGTACAATACTAAGGTACAATATTTTTTCAATATTTTCTGATATGTCATCGTGCTCTAAAATGGAAAATAGGTTTGCGTCAAATAAAAGCGCGATTTTTAAAGCTTCGGCTAAACCGCTGGCATAATGGCGTGGCGGCAGAGTTTTAAGTAAAAGAGGATCGGCAATGACAATGGATGGATGATGGTGTGTGCTTAGTATATTTTTCACACCGTTTAAGTTTAAGGAGCTTTCGCCGCTGACAGCACCAATGACTTGTGCAGGAGTGGTTGGTATATGGTAGAAAGACACACCTTGCATATAAGTGTAAGCAACAAATCCGGCTATATTGCCTACCGTGCCTCCACCCAGTGCAATGATAGTGTCTTTGGATGAAAAGTTTTCTTCCAGCAGAAGGGAAACGATATGTTTCCATGTATCGATGGTTTTATTGGAATCCCCCTGCGCGATTGTGATTAGAATAGGGTTTTGGCATTGCGTCATCACGGTTTTAATGTAGCGTTTTGGAATGCCATCATCGGTAATGATAGCAACTTTACCAGATAAGTCTGCCAATCCATTGATTTTTTTAAGAACTCCAGACTTTATTATAACGTCATAACTGCGATGGCCTAAATTTATAGTTTGCTTCATTAGCAGGCTCCTTCTGCATTGATAAGAATGAAATCCTATAAATAATATCTGATTATTTATAGGTATATTTTTAATGTGTTGCCATTGCTGCTGTGTTGCAACCGGGCAAGTAGCACATTGTATAAGCGCTCAACACTCATAAATTATTATCGTGATCTGAATATATTTATTGATCTTAAATTGTGCTTCAGCAAAATAAAGTATAACACACTGAATATCGTGGGCACAAGATAATTAAGCGGTGTAAAGCAAAAAGCATTTCACATTGTTTTCACGAAGGGCCAGCATTTTTTTCACATTGTGGGGATATAATAAAAAAAACAAAAAAATACATTGCTCAAAACAATGGAAAGGATAAAATAATGAATTCACAATATAATAAAGACCAAGAACAACAAAATAATGGAGGGAATTATGCATATCGTAAAAGTGATATGCCATGGCAGAGCAATTCATCTCCTCAATATTCGTGGGAATATCGTAACAATGGTTGGCAACAAAATAATGTGAGCCCACCGCCAATTCAGCAACCGAAGAAAAAAGGTAAAGGTGCACTTAAAGCAGTTTCTTTAGTGTTGGCGTGCGCGGTTGCCGGCTTTGGTGGAGGAATGGTGGCGGACTATATAAACGGTAACGATCAAACGGTGGTGTACCGAACTGCAGATAGTGGAGAAGCAGAACCCAGCAACATCGCGCTTAACGAAGGCGGGTATTCATTGGCAGATGTTGCAGCTATTGCAGGGCAAAGTGTGGTATCTATAACTACAGAAACTTTGGTATCGCAAGGGTTTGGGTTTGGCGAGCAAAGCGTGATGGGCGCCGGCAGTGGCGTGATTTTAAGCGAAGATGGCACTATTATAACAAATAACCATGTTATATCAGGCGTAGATAAAGTCATAGTTACATTATCAGATGGAAGTGAGTACGAAGCAGAAATATTGGGTGGAGACGCACTTACTGATGTTGGTGTCGTGAAAATTGATGCCGAAGGTCTTGTGCCTGCTGTGATTGGAGATTCTAGCGAGCTGGAAATAGGCGAGACTTGTGTGGCTATTGGAAACTCGATGGGAACGCTTGGTGGCACAGTTACCGATGGTATAATTTCGGCAATTAATCGCGATGTATCGATTGAAGGATATACCATGGAGCTGATACAAATGAGCGCAGCTGTAAGCCCAGGTAACTCAGGTGGTGGCCTGTTTAATAGCAAAGGCGAGCTGATTGGTATTGTGAACGCTAAAAGTAGTGATGAGCGCAGTGAAGGTTTAGGATTTGCGATTCCTGTAAACACAGCTGCAGAAGTTAGCGAGCAGCTGGTCGAAAGCGGATATGTGCAGGGTAGGCCTGCATTGGGTGTGTCCGCGGTGACTGTTGCCGATGAGGCCGATGCTTTTGAGCTGGGTGTGTCAAAGGCAGGCGTGTATATAATTGAAGTTAATAACGGTAGCGCAGCTGAAGACGCCGGAATAATGATTGGCGATCGAATCATAAGCGTGGATGGAGATGAAGTCCTCACATCATCCGAACTTGCCACATTGATATCTGAAAAAGCAGTAGGGGACTCGGTGGAAGTGATTCTAGAGCGCGAAGGTCGCGTGGAAGCTTTTAGTGTAGTGCTGAAAGAATCGCAAGCGTCTGCCAAATAAAGTTGATTGAAAAATAACGACAAAAAGCGTGAAAAATATACAAAAAATTATTTCTTAACAAAATTGTCACATTTTGCTTATATAATGACTAAGCTTGCAAAAAAGATATTGCGAGTAGAAAAGCAAAATTCATCTGCAAAAAATGTTAGATGCATGCTAAGTTTGGAGAGAACGTTACAGTTATGAAACAAACGGAAAACACGAACAATAAAAGTATTAACAGCGAAAACCATAATGTTGCAAAGATGGAAAATACTGGTGGACAGGCTCCCAAAAAAAGCAGGAAAACAGGGTTTGCCATGTTTGCTCTTGGTCTGGTGGCGGTTGTAGCGGCAGTGTTGGTAGGACCGATGGTGGTAACTGACGCGGCGAGTGCCGGTAGCCAATCAGCTCCGATAGCTGCTGTGGAAGTGGACCAACAAGGCGAACAACCTTTAGAAGAAAAAGCATTTTCTGGGCCTGAAGAAGCAATGAGTGCTTTAGGTGTGCAAGTGGTTTTATCGGATGATTTGCCCGAAGGTTTCACCTTGGAAAGTAGTAAAACGGTTGAAAATGAGTGGGTAGAGTTAGTCTATGCTCATAGTGGTGGGACGGTATCGTTACGAATGGCGCAAGGCAGTAAAGATTTAAGTGGTATAGTGGACGGCGATGAAGTTTCATATACAGCTAGCGAAACAGTAGATGGTATTATTCGTGGATATACCGGTGCTTCGGAAAAGAAACTTGTTACAGCGGTATGGACAAACGAAGGAATAGCATATGCAGTGGTGGCTAATGATGCGATTGAGTCAGAATTATTCAAACAATTTGTTGAAAATGTGATATAGTAAGCTGATTTTTAAGGCACATCCTTGAATTTGACACTCAAGGATGTGTGTTTTTGTGTATAATACACTTTGTTTTTTGTATAAAATGTAATTTTTAGCGCAAAAAGCATAAAAACATACACATTTAATTTGCTAGAAAGCCAAAAATACGGTATGATATATATGTAGCGTATAATTAGGTGAAATTAATTTAGATTATGAATAAGTACGATAAGTGTATTAAAATTTACAAGCAAGGAGGATTGACCAGTGCAAGTGATAAATATGAAAGTGAAAATGCTGGGCAGTTTTTCCGTGTGGGTAAATGGCCAGTCAATAGTAAGTGGTGCGAAAAAGCTGACAAAACCGTGGCAACTATTTTGTTATTTGGTGTTGCATAGGGATAAGTTTGTCACAACGCAGCAACTTATTACATTGCTGTGGCCGAACGGAACATTGGCCGAATCGACAAATGTGCTGAAAAATGTGGTATACAGTTTACGAAAAGAGCTGTGTGGTGGCGAGAGTTTGACAGACAGCCCAATTATTTATTTTACGGGTGGATATCGGTTTGACCCTGCGGTGGATTTAGAGCTTGATGTGGATGTATTTTCAAAGTTGTGCGATAATGCAAATGATCTGCCAAAAGAAAAAAGGTTCAGCTCGTATGAAAAAGCAGTAAAAGCATATACAGGAAGTTTTCTTCCGCAACTTGACCAAGACTTGTGGGTAGTGCCAAAAGCGCTTGAATACAAACAAAAGTATAGCCAATGTGTGCATGGGCTTTGCGATTTGCTTTGGAAAGAAGAAAAATATAAAGAGCTTTTAGATGTTGTCTCAAAGGCTGTAGAGTTTGACTTGCTTGATGAAATAAGTACGGTATATCTATTTAGGGCTATGTGGGAGCTGAAGATGTATCGCGTGATTGTGACCACATATTCTCGCATGTCTCAGCAATATAAAAATATTTTTGATGGCGGGTTTCCACAAAAAATACAAGATATCTACAGTGATGCTTCAGAAAAAATTAATAAAGTAGAACAAGACATAATCTTGATTAAAACAGAGCTGACAAACGATGAGCAAACGGCTAGGCCGCAAAGAGGAGCTTATTTTTGTAGTTATCCAAATTTGCGAGGTAGTTATGGTTTGCTAAAACGCGCAGTGGATCGTAGCGAGCAGGTGCTGATGTTGGCCTTGTTTACGCTTTCAATTCCATCGCCTGACGAGATGGATGGATATGATTTAGTGCGTGCTATGGCAGAGTTTAAGATAGTGGCTATGAATACTTTACGCAAAACAGATGCAATTGCAAGGTATTCACACAATCAATATGTTATGCTTATTAGCGTGACTTCTTTAGAAGATGGACGATTGGTACGTGATAAAATCAAGAAAAATTATGCTAAAGCAATTTCGTATAAAAAAGTGAACATAGACGTGAAATTGGCAGAAGTTTAATATAAATTTACATCAAAAAAGCTCTTGCAAGCGATGTTTTCACATTGCACGCAAGAGCTTTTAAAATTGGGTTTAAAGGCGGTTGTCGGCGTAGAAATCATATTCTGTAGCGCGAATGATATAGTTCATAGGAGATACAGATACATCAGCGCCAAGTAGCCGAACGAAAACTGGTTTTTCGCTGGCGTTGACAGCGATTTCAACCGTTTCGTCACCATCGGTGCGCTTATATACCAGCACGCCTTGCTTTGCATAAGAGAAAGAAATGCAGCCTGATTTGAAAACAGAACAATGTTTGCGCAGCTTAGATAAGCTTATCATCAAAGTGATAAGTTGAGTTTCGCTGCTATTCCAGTCGTAATAACCACGATTAAATGGGTCGGCATAGCCCTGCATAGCGATTTCATCACCGTAGTATACACAAGGGATGCCCGGAAGAGTGAACTGTAGCACAAAGGCTAGCTTGAGGCGCTGGATGCCGATGTGAAATTGCTCAAATGAAAGGCGGCGGCCGCTTTGCCAGTTGCGATCGTGGTCTACAACAGGCTCGCCTGCCAAGGCAGTGATGGCACGTTCTGTGTCATGGGTAGATAAGTGGGTGGTGCAAGCGTGCAGTGCAGGCGCAGGATAGTTTTCGCATATCTCCATAATCTGACGAGCAAAAAGCTGTGCATCTTTGTTCTTGAGATATTCCAAAATAGCTGTACGGAAGGGATAGTTCATAACTCCGTCAAGTTCTTCGCCCAAAAAATAACGGCGGCGAACGTGATATGCTTCCTTCAGAGAAGCGTCTTCCCACACCTCACCAATAAGTAAGTTGTCACTGTTGTTTCGCTTGACTGCAGTGCGAATTTCCGCGATGAAATCATCGGGCAATTCATCGGCCACATCAAGGCGAAAACCTGACGCACCAAGGCTCATCCAGTGATCGATAACACCGCCTTCACCGGCAATAAACTTGCGAAAATCGGGGTTTCTTTTATCACATGCAGGCAAAGTATCAAAGCCCCACCAGCTGTCGTAAGTGCCGTCGGGATGAAAATGGAACCAGCTTCGATAAGGGCTTTTCGAGCCTTGGAAAGCACCGTTGCCAGGATAGCGACCCTCTTTATTGAAATAGATAGAGTCAGATCCGACATGGCTAAATACGCCATCTAAAATAATCTTGATACCATAAGTAGATGCTTCTTCGCATAGTTTTGCAAAATCTTCGTTTGTACCAAGGTATGGATCTACTTTTAAGTAGTCGGCGGTGTTGTAGCGATGGTTTGAATGAGACTCGCAAATAGGGTTTAGATAAATCCAGGTGACGCCAAGAGAATAAAGAAAAGGAAGACGTTTTTGTATACCGGCTAAATCTCCACCGTAGTAATCAAGTGTCAAACTACCATAGCTTTTTGTCTCGCCCCAAAAATAAGGGGGGTTTTGCTTATCTTGGCGATAAATACGCTCCCTAAAAGCATAGGGCTTGTCGGGATTTCCCTCAAAAAATCTATCGGGGAAGATATGATACATCACACCGCCAAGTGCATGAGATGGTGTTTTAAAGCTTGAATTATAAATGGTTAGAGGAAATTTTTTGCCGCCGGTTGTGGATAAAATCGCCTCACCGCTGACGTCTTTAAAAAGCTTTTGATAATTTGACCATAAATCAAACCAGTAAAAATAAAGGCCGGCTATATCCACAGATAATTTTACGCTAAATAAGTCAACAGTAGAGTCTCCGGTAGTGTTTTCTATAGAGTAAAAAGGGTACTGTTGCGCCTCAAATTGACCATCTGCTTCTAAAAAAAGCACAGGTGTTTTGCAGTTGAGATGCTTAGGAAGCCGAAGGGTGAACGTGATTTCTTGACCTGTTTGCACGGCACCAAAGGGTGACTTGTGGAAAAGATCTTGACTGTTGTAAATGGATGGCATATACCCTCCTGTTGTTTAGCGGTAGCCGGTGAACGATCCCGATTAAAGCTGATTTAAATATAAATTTATTTAACTGGATGTGCAGACCAGATGTTTTTAGCATATTCAGTGACAGAACGGTCGGCCGAGAATATGCCACTACCTGCGATGTTGGAAAGACTCATGCGAGTAAACTGATCTTTATCAAGATAAATGTCAGACAGGCGCTGCACTGCGTTGCGATAATCTACAAAATCGGCCATAACCATGTATGGGTCTTTTGTGGTTAAGTTTGTGACGATATCTTGGAAATTTTCGCCGCCCCAGCCCTTTTGCAAGAAATCTAATACTTCTTTTGCTACGTTATCTTGCTGAATGTAGACTGAAGGATGATAGCCTTCTTGTTTTTTGATGTTTACTTCTTCAGTTGTCATGCCAAACTGGATGAAGTTTTCATCGCCCACAGCTTGTGCGATTTCGATATTAGCGCCGTCGTATGTACCCAGCGTGATGGCGCCGTTTAGCATAAATTTCAAGTTGCCGGTACCTGAGGCTTCGGTACCTGCCAAAGAAATTTGCTCGCTTATTTCAGAAGCCGGCATCAACAGCTCACTGGTGGTTACATTATAATCTTCTAAATATACAATGCGCAAAAGATCGCGTACTGCAGGGTCAGACTCGATCAAATTGCCCAGCTTTACAATCAGGCGAATCATTTGCTTTGCCATGTAGTAGCCCGGAGCCGCTTTTGCAGCAAAAATATATGTTTTTGGAACCACATCAAGGTTAGGATTATTTTTCAGAGCCAGGTACTGTGCAGCGATGTTTATTGCATTCAAATGCTGACGCTTATATTCGTGCATACGCTTTACTTGACAGTCGAAAATGGAAGAAGGATCGATGATTTGGCCGGTTTTTTTCATCAAGTAGTTAGAAAAAGAAACTTTGTTGGCTTTTTTTACTTCGTATAAGCGCTCAAGTACTTTTTTGTTGGTTCTGAACTTGGCAAATTTTTGTAGTTGAGAAGCGTCTTTTTTAAACTTAGGCCCGATGACGCTTTCCAGCAAGTCTGTCAAGCCGGAATTTGACTGCAACAGCCAGCGTCTGTATGCAATACCGTTTGTGACATTGGTGAATTTTTCGGGGCAATACAGATAATAATCATGAAATACCGTTTCTTTTATGATCTCACTGTGAAGCTGAGATACACCGTTTATGGAATGAGAAGCATAACAGCAGATGTTGGCCATGCGAATGTGTCCATCGCCGATAAGCGCCATGTAATCAATTTTACCGGTGTCGCCAGGGAAGGCTTCTTCAAAGTCGCGCCTGGCCCTGTTGTTCATCTCGTTCACAATGCTGTAAATACGTGGTAAAGTGCGACGGAAAATATCTACAGGCCATTTTTCCAGTGCTTCACTCATGACAGTGTGGTTAGTATATGCGAAAGTTTTACTGCAAATTTCAAATGCAGTTTCCCAACTGTAACCACAATCATCAAGGAAAATACGCATCAGTTCGGGAATGGCCAAGGTGGGATGAGTATCGTTTATATGAATGGCAACTTTATCTGCTAAGTTATCCAATGTGCCATATTGTGCCAAGTGGTTTTGAACAATATCACCCACCGAAGCAGCCGAAAGGAAATATTGTTGGCGAAGACGTAAAATTTTGCCTTCAATATGATTGTCGTTTGGATATAAAACTTTTGAAATTAGCTCTACATTGGCGTTTTGAGTCAGCGCAGTATCGTAGTTTCCGGCATTAAAAGCACCCATATCAAAGCTGGGCGCCTTAGCGTTCCACAGCCGAAGCTGAGACACACCAGCCGAGTCGTACCCTGAGACATACATATCATAAGGAACTGCCTTTACCAGTGAATAGTTTTTGTGGTTGACATAGTGGAAGTCGCCGTCCCATATCTCTTCTATCTCGCCGTCAAAACGTACATCTATGGTGTTTTCAGAGTGACTTTTCAGCCATACAGAACCACCCGGTAGCCAGTTGTCGGCCAGTTCTTCCTGCCATCCATCTACGATAACTTGCTTGAAAATACCATATTCGTACAAGATGGAATATCCGGTAGCGGGAATGTCGCAAGTGGCAAGGCCATCCATGTAGCAAGCGGCCAAACGACCAAGGCCACCGTTGCCAAGACCTGCATCGGGTTCTTGTTCGTATAAATTTTCCAGCTTTACATCATGTTCGGCCAAAACACTTTCGGCCAACTTATTTAAGTTCAGGTTAAACAAATTGGTTTTAAGGGAGCGCCCCATTAAAAATTCCATGCATAAATAATATACTTGTTTTGCGTTTTGTCCATAGGTATGCGATAGGAACTGCTTTCTTTGTGCGCTAAGCATACGCCGGCATAGCCGTGAAAGGCCACGATACAAATCTTCCTCTGCAGCAGATTCTAAATCGGTATTTAATTCACTTAGTAGAATGTTCTGAAATACTTTTTCAAATTCTCTTTTTGTCATTTTTTGACTCACAAGTAACACCTCGATTTTTTATTTAGATCGGTTTGTTTGCGTATGCCAAGAACACCTGTGAAAATATCCACAGATAAGGGAAAGTGTATTTAAATTGTAGACCCGAAAAAGCTCGTGGCCTTCATGTACATAAATTATAACGGAAAACAAGAATTAAAACAATACAAAGAATTTTATCTATCGATAAGTTTTTCTGTAAAAAAAGTGAAAAAGCTTTTTTTTCACACAAATTTATACTATACTAATCTAAAAGGAATGTATTATATAATAAGTAAAATATAGGAGGCAAAATATGTCGGCGAGCAAAGTTAAGCTTGAAATTTGCGGTTCTAGCTATGTGGTATCCACCAATGATCCTGAAGATTATTTGTTGGGGTTGGCAGAGCGTCTTGATAATGATATGAACCAGATCATGCTAAATACACCGAATGCCAGCGTGACAGCCGCGGCTGTGATGACAGCACTGGCATATTTGGACGAGGCGGAAAAAAGTGCGTTTCGTGCAGATAATATGCGTGCGCAGATACAGGGCTATTTGGAAGATGCGGCCAAAGCAAGAACACAAGCAGAGGAAACTAAGCGCGAGCTACAAAAACTGAAAAATGAAATACAGTATGGCATGAATGATTCTGTGCGCAATGCAAAAAAACAAGAATCACTTTTGAATTATGGGCAGAAAAGCGTGTTGAAACGTGACGCAAAACCTGCGATAAGCGTGCAAAAACAAGAGCTAGACGGCCAAATGGAGCTGGATGGAAAGACAGATGGAAAGTAGTAAAATATGAGTCAAGGCCTGCAAATTTTAGCTCCGGCTGGGAACATAGACATGCTGAAAGCGGCTGTTTACAGTGGTGCTGATTGTGTTTATTTAGGAGTAAAGGGATTTAATGCACGGCGTATGGCCGATAACTTTGAAAATGATGCACTGTATGAAGCAGTGCAGTTTTGTCATGCACGGAACTGTAAGGTGCATGCAGCGGTGAACACTGTGGCGTTGCCAATGCGCCAAGATGGTCTGGAAGAGGCCATCTGTCAGGTGCGTGATGCCGGGTGTGACGCTATTATTGTGCAGGACTTGGCTGCGCTAAAGCTTGCAAAACGCATAGCGCCAAGCTTGCCCATACATGCATCCACCCAAATGGGTGTACATTCTTTGGCGGGTGTGCAAAAGCTGGCAGA
Source organism: uncultured Oscillospiraceae bacterium (assembly GCA_964370155.1). Classification (GTDB taxonomy): domain Bacteria; phylum Bacillota; class Clostridia; order Oscillospirales; family Ruminococcaceae; genus JAAYCI01. The sequence goes on along the minus strand of CAYJIC010000003.1, from coordinate 3,549 downwards.
TTGGGGATTTTCTTGTGCCATATTGGCTCGGGAACTAAAAGAAGAAGAAATTGCTGAAATAGCGACAAAAAGTCCGATAGATTTGGAAGTGTTTATACATGGTGCACTTTGTGTTTCAATGAGTGGGCAGTGCTATGCCAGTGCATTCTTAGGTGGACGCAGTGCCAACAAAGGAGCGTGTGCAGGGCCGTGTCGCCTACCGTTTTGTATGGAAGATGAAATGCATGCAAAAAAAGACACCTATCGCTTGTCTTTGAAGGATTTTTCTGTTATTGATGCGTTGCCACGCCTTGAAGAAATGGGAGTTGCAGCAGCAAAAATTGAAGGCAGACTGCGTGGGCCTGAATATTGTGCTGTGGCAGTGGATAGCGCAAAAAAAGCACTGAACGGCGAGGCGTATGACAAAAAGTTGCTGCAAGAAGTGTTTAGCCGAAGTGGCCTGACGGACGGATGGTTCTCGGGAAAGCAAGGCATGGAAATGTTTGGCGTGCGCACAATGGAAGATACCAAAGCTACAAAAAAAGCATGGCCGAAGGCAAAAGAACTATATCGTCGTGAAAAAGCACGGGTTGCAGTGGATATGAAACTTTTTTTGTGCAAGCAAGGCGCAAGACTTTTAGTGAGTGACGATGTGTGTACCGTGGAAGAGCGCTTGGAACAGCCATTGGATACAGCGAAGGATACATCGGTAAAGTCTTTACAGCAGGCGCTGGCAAAAACCGGTGGAACACCGTTTTATTTAAATGGAGAAAGCCATGTGGAAACGCAAGGGTTTTTCTTGGCGTCGTCACAAGCCTCGGCAATGAGAAGGGATGCTTTGGAAAAACTGCTAAAAATAAGAGAAAGCAGAAAGTCGGAAACATCTCAGGGGCCTGACTGTAATGTGGAAAAAAAAGAAAAACCGAATAGTATTGAAAATAAGTGGAAAAAAGAAGCTAGCATAGTAAAAGCAGAAAAAAAACACCCGATGTTTATTGCTCGCTTTGAAGATATACAGCAAATATCAGACAAGGTGGCATTGGATTGTGATGCAATGATATTGCCAATATCCATGGCAGATAAAGTGTCGCAAGATTTGCGAAAAAAGACGTATCTGTGGCTGCCACGTGCGCTATTTGGCCAAAAAGAAAATGTTGTGCGAGACTTGGTTGAAAAAACCGGTAAGGATGGATTTGCAGGATTTGAAGTGAATAGCGTGGCGCATATAGAGCTTTGCAAAGATTATAATGTCATATATGGGCCATTTATGAACGTAACAAATGATGCTGCGGCTAGATTTTTGGCCTCTTCAGATGATTCTATAGTTACACTGTCTATGGAACTATCTTCTGCTCAGATGAAAGATGTTGCAAAAAATACGGGGGAAGTGGCTACTGCCGCAGTGGCGTATGGGCATATGCCGCTGATGATGACAAGGGCATGTCCACTGGGCACAGGCACATCATGCAAGAAATGCAGTAAAAAAGGCGTGCTGATAGACAGGAAAAGTGCGAGATTTTCGGTGAAATGTGATAAATCAGTGCGTCAGATATATAACCCGCACGTGCTTTGGCTGGCAGAATATATGGAAACTTGGCCATGTGACGCAGCAATGTTTTATTTTGTGGATGAAGATGCAAATGAAGTGAAAACGGTGATTCAGCAATATAAAACCTCTCAAAAAGCAACAAAAGAATTTACCAGAGGGCTATTTTTAAAAGGAATACAAGACTAAAGCGAAAAGTTTGATATGTATTTATGGCGTGAGAATGATGGTGGTTTTTTATAAAATATGATATCATATGAAATGATATCGCGTATAAAAAATTGCGTGGATGATATAAAGCATATTGAGTGAAAATTTATGTGGGATGAAAAGAAAACAATGTGGAGGCGAAGGCAATGACACTGAAAATAAAGCGCCTGAATACAAAAGCGCATGTGCCGGGTCGTGCAACAAATGGCTCGGCCGGAATGGATTTGCGGGCATGTTTGAAACAGGAAGGCATGTCGCTGAAACCCATGGAACGTGCGTTGATACCCACCGGTATCGCTATCGAGCTGCCAAGTGAAAACACTGTGGGCCTGGTGTTTGCAAGAAGTGGCATGGCGTTGCGTCAAGGCTTGGCAATGGCAAACGGCGTGGGTGTGATTGACTCGGATTATCGTGGAGAGTTGCAGGTGCCTGTGGTGAATCTTTCAGACAAAATGATACATATCGCCAACGGAGATCGTATAGCACAGCTGGTGATATCTCCTATTGAACTACCGCAAATGCTGGAGATAGAAGACCTTAGTGATACAGAACGTGGCAAGGGTGGATTTGGTTCCACCGGCAGTAAATAATACAAAACGAAAATGTGAATGTGCAGGGGAGTTAAAACCTATGAAGGTGAAAAAGCTGTTGTTGTTAATACTGTGCGTGATAGGCGGGGTTGTGCTGGGTGCATATGTGGCAGAGTTGTGTGCCGATATACCGTCAATCAGCTGGCTTGCATTTTCACGTGGGGTAGGTATTAGCCCGCAAGCACCGTTTGTGCTGGATTTATCTATTTTTGAGTTTTCGTTTGCATTTTCGATAAATGTGAGCATAGCACAAGTTATTACAGTATCTTTGGCGGTGTGTGTGTATAATTTAATAACTAAAAAATGGAAATGAAATAAATACAGCTTTAAATTGGCATGGAGATGAAGTATGGCTTTGGTGTTGGCGTCGAAAAGTCCGAGAAGACAAGAATTGATGCATTTTGTGGCTCATTGTTTTGAAATAGATGTCTCAGGGTTTGATGAAAGCAAGGTGACAGAAACATGTCCGAGTAAATTGGCCATTGTTTTGGCAGAGGAAAAGGCAAAAGAAGTGTTTGCACGAAGGCCGCGCGATATTGTTATTGGATGCGATACAGTGGTGGAAGTAAACGGAAGTTCGCTTGGAAAGCCAAAAAACACAATGCAAGCAACAGAAATGCTGAATGCGCTGCAAAATAAAGCGCACAAGGTGCACACAGGAGTTAGCATTTGCACGCCGGGACAAAAAGAGCCGGTGTGCAGCTTTATCGAGACAACAACGGTTTATTTTGGGGCAATATCTAAAGAAGAAATAAGCGAGTATGTGAAAACGAAAGAGGCGTATGATAAAGCAGGAGGATATGGCGTGCAGGGCTGGGCCGCACGCTATATTTATCGTATAGAGGGGTGCTATTATAACGTTATGGGGTTACCTGTGGCGTCTTTATATCATCATTTGTCTGAGATTGAAGCATATAATTAAGTAAATATGGTGCAAAATAGAGTGGTTAGCATGGAAAACTTTTTGTCAACACGAACAAAAAATGTTAAATTTTAGCTAATAATTACAAAAAGTTCTTGTGTAAACACAAATATTCTGATATAATCAACGGTATGGAATTTATACATAGGTAAATCATACTTATTCTCTAGGTAGTATGGATGGGTGTTTTGTGCAATGTTTACCTGGAACGAACCCTTATAAGGGGTATGAAAAAAAGCACACACCTAATTAGACACCGGGATTTACTTAATGTCTAATTTGGTCCAGCTTCAAGCTGGTGG
>CAYJIC010000002.1:0-52585 GCA_964370155.1 uncultured Oscillospiraceae bacterium | reverse complement strand
TCCTCTCATGTAGTTATCAGTTGCCTTGCTTGAGTCATTAGTTGTATATACTTTGACACATATCACTATGCCTGTATACCTTTGCTTTCAGAAATGTGTATTTGTTCTGCCAGTTGTTCCATTTTCAAAAACCAAAAGCTTTGCAAAAAAGAACAGCGTCTAAACAACTAACAACTACCTGATTACTTTGCCTATATAATACTGCAAAGCTTTGATTAAAGTTAGTCGTTTCCGAAAATAATGTCGGAGCCAACAGCTTGCTCCACACTTCTGCGCACCTGCTGCATGCCGATGCCTGTGTTCCCGGATACACCGGGAATGGCAATTACCGCCGGCAATGCACGCTCACGGTATACGTCTAAATCTTCGCCCAGTGCAGAATAAAGAGATTCCGGCATATAAATGATAGCATATCCGCTTTCCGCCAGTTGGCGCAAAGTGCGAAGTGCCTCAATATGTTCTTTCACCGGGAAAATCTCTATTCCCACCGAAGCAAACCCATAAATACTGTCTCTGTCTCCCAGTGCGGCAATTTTATACATAGGTTTCACGCAACCTTTCTTGCAATACAGCACTGTCTAGATTGTTAACTTTTGCCGATGCTATCAGCCGTACCATTTTGATCTCGTTTTCTCTGCCCAAAATGAAAGCGGCTATCGGCTCAATGGAAAAGTAGTTGTTGCGCTGAGGTTTTATCAGCTCTATCATCTGGTTATCACACCAGCGCTCAAACATGGCCATAGATGTTTTTATCATATCTACGGAGTTTCTATACTCTGTTGCTGACAAATATGCACATACCGACTCAAACCCATCAGCGGCCGCTTTGGCCAACTCTTGAGCATTTAGTGTTCCTGCATCCACAATAGCTTTCATGCAAAAATCAATGTTTTTTTGCATGCGTGCACAGCGAACTGCGCTCTTAATGTTGGCAGAATCTACTGTCAATACCACATATCTACGCAAAAGCTCGCTTTCACTCACCTTGCCTGACTTATCCATGCTGATGAGAGCCGCTTTGTCGATAACCATATCACATTGCTGGCCACTAGCCGTATGAGCTAATACCTCATATGCCTCGCGCCCTGCCTGAGCCATATCAGCCGGCAACTGTGTAAAGTCATGATCACTGGCTGCTTTTATGATGGTTTCCAGCGGTATTGTGCCATATTTTTGAAAGTATTTACTACTTTCATCTTCGTCTGTATCGCCTGTGTAGGCCAGCTTGATGGCCGCTTTAAGGTTGTGATAGTCGTTAGACATCAAAAACACATTAAACGGTGACAAATCGTCCATCAGCTCGCTTACCAACGCCCATGTGCGATCTGTTTCAAAAGCCACCAGTGCGTCCGGGTCATTGGGCGGCAAGTCAGGCGTGCCCCAGCCTTTGTCAGAAAGATAACGGAACACTTCCGCTATGCTTTTTGCTGCAATCAGCTGTTGCATATCCTGCACACTTAACAGGCCACGCTCACTTGCATGCACCCGTGTTACTGCGAATACATAATCATCTTTTCCTGCCACAACGCCCCTCCTTTCAGGTGATTTTGTGCTTTAGTTTATGCAAACAATGTATCGCGAATCAAGTCCGCAAACTCATCTGCGCGAGTGTCAAAAATAGCGGCAAAGGAACAGTTTTCCTCTACATCACCATATTTCAGCACAAACCCACCGTCGATGGGACGGGTAGCATCCGACACTGTAAGCTGCACGTCTTTTGCCACAGCAGCCTTTACCTTTTTCTCAAAATCTTTTGGTAAACGCTTTTTATCTGCTTCGTTCAGCATAAGCTCGCCCTGACCTGTATGGGCAGTGGCCGTCACCAAACGAACTATCAAATCAAAATAACTGTCTTGTGGCAAATCATATAACGAATTTCGTGCTTTTTGTAAGGTTTCGGCCAATAGTTCTTGCTTTGTGGCCAAAATGTGCTGGCGCCGCTGAAGCGCAATGGCGCCTTCACGGTTCTTTTCCATATCGGACACATCGTTGCTTGCCGCGGTTTCAATGCGACTTACAACCTGTGCCGACTCAGCCTTGGCAGCTTCCACTATTTTTTTAGCTTCATTTGTAGCGCTTTCTATGGCTTTTTCAGCCTCTACTGCTGCCTCGTCTTTAATTTCAGCTATAATCTTCTCAAGTCCTGTCAAGCGTCAGACCCTCCTTTACAAAATATTGTTGGTATGGGCCTTCGCTTAAATAGGCATGGCGGCTACGCCACCCAAAGCGATAAAAGCAATCAAAAGTGCCAAAATAGCATACATTTCCACCATGACGGGGAACAACATTGATTTACCAAACTGGTCGGGACGTTTGATAACAAGATTGATACTTGCTACACATGTTTTTGCTTGATGGATGGCCGAGAACATGCCCACAATACCGATAGGCAAGCATACTGCTAAGTAGCACAAGCCTTTTACTATGCTAATTGTGGAAGCGTCGCCACCTGTGATACCAACGCTACCCATGGCAATGATGCCGATCAAAAAGCCGTAAATACCTTGTGTGGCCGGTAGAAGCTGTAGAATCAAAACACGTGCAAACAACGAAGGTTCATCAACAAGAGCAGCTGCTGCAGCTTGACCTGCCTGTCCTACACCTTTGGCCGAGCCGATACCCGGCAACAATACAGCTATAGCTACCCCAAATGCGGCAAAAGCCGGTCCGAGAAATGTTTGTAAATCAGCGAATGTCATAACTATTTTTCCTCCACTATTTTATAGTATTTTGTATTCATTCCAAAAGGCTTAAACTTACGTCCGTCACCTTCATAGAATTTCCCGAAAAATTCAATGTACTCAAGCCTGTTCGAGTGCACATAAGCGCCCAGTACATTAATGCCAAAGTTCATGCCGTGGCCTGCTGCAAATATTAGTATAAATACAATAGCACCTACCACGCCACCACCGGCCATAACACCCAGCTCGTTCATAACGCTACCAACAACGCCACTGGCAAGACCTAGCGCCAAAAGACGTGCATACGACAGCGTATCTGAAAGCCATCCTGACAGCGCATTATACAAAGCATACACACCCTGCAAAATGCGTAGAGCCCAGTTCTTACTTTCCCTGCCACCAAACAATACAGTTCCCAGAGCGCCTATACCGGCCAGTACATAACAAATTTGTGTACCTATCGGAGGCAGTGTAACCCTGAATCCTGCCAAGTTTGCAAACATATCACTTCCGCAGAACACCACGGCAAGCGAATACCAAATAAGTAGCGGGAAGACAGTGTCATATACAACACTTGCCGGATCGCCGTTTTTGACATTTTTCACGGCACGCATAATGTAGCCGGCCGACAAATGCACAATACCAATAGCCAAGCAGAACACAAGCATCAGCATAGGCTCGTCGGTAATATAGAACCAAACCGGCGGGATGGAAACTTCTGTTCCGAAGAACGTTTTGCTTACAACATCCACCACATCTCCAAAATAGCTGGAGTAGATAATGCCCCAGAACATGGTACATGCGCCACACCAGAAGAACATGCGTATGTTTTTGCTCCAGTTGGGTTCCATATTTTTGAACTTCAGTAGGCAATATCCACATACCGCTACAATAATAAGTCCATAGCCTGCATCGCCAAACATCAGTCCAAACATAATGTAGTAGAAAACCGACATGACCCCGCTTGGGTCGATATCTTTCTTGCCGGGAACACCATAGCTTTCCACAATGCCCTCGACAGGCTCTGAGAACCAATTGTTTTTCAGCTTCACCGGTACAGTGTCACCCGGCCTCTCGGCCTCCTGTAACTGTACATCGCAGTCAAACTTGCTTATCAGTTCTTCTTTTAGCTTTGCCGAGTCTTCCGCCGGAAGATAACCACTAAGCACAAACGCATGCTTTGAAATCATCGATTTCGATACCACGTCATAGCGTTCTGCACGCATGGTCATGTTGTCTTGCAGGTATTTGAAATCTTCCCTGCGTTCATCCAGCGCAATTATCTTTTCCGTTGCTGTTTTGATGGTTTCTTCCGCCTTGGTGCACACTTCGTCCAATCGAGCTGTTTGCTCTTTTGGAGTATATGCGCTTGCCGACGACGGACGAGCAAACCCAACAGCCCTTAGTGCATCTTCTGTCTGTGCGGTGAAGCGATTTGGCGCTATCACCAAAAGGCATGTCTGAAACTTACTGTGGGAGATAATCTCCACATGTACCGGCGACAAGTCGGGCTGAGCCTCTGCCATTTTTTGTAAAATGGTATCCAGCGGCTGGTCCCCTTCTAGTGAGCCTATGAACACCGATGTTTTTTTCGTGCCTGCAAATGTCTGCGGAACACTTAAATCCATCCATGGTTTCAGGGCTTCTTTGCCGGCCTCTGCGCGGATAATTTCCGCTTTAGCTTCTGTGATGTTTTTTTGCAACCTCACCACTTTGTTTGCGGCACGAAGTGTGTCGTCTTGCAGTTTTTCAAAAGCTTCGTTTGTTTTCACGTCCACGGCCTCACGGCCTTGCAAAAACGCTAGCCCTCCACCTTTTTTAGGCACATGCTTTGCTAAAATACCTAAAGCTTCTTCGGCAATTTCAGCGTTTCTTTGTAGCAAACCTTGCACTGCCACGGTGTCGGTTTTTTGAAAAACTTCATCTTCTGCACCTGTGTCGCTTACATCTACTACTCCTCGTCTTTGCAAAAGCTCTAATATTTTCTTAGAGTCTCTGCGCATCGCACAAAGAGTAATTTGTTCCATTGGCATAACAGCCATTCTGTAAAAATCCCCCTTTCCTTTCAGGGTTGATATTGATCACTTAAAGTAAACCAAAGAAAACCGACCCAATAAAAATCAGGCCAGTGCTTCTACTATCATTTTCACTGCTGCATCTTGAGACGCACGTGCCTTGCTACGCAAAGCGTCCATCTCGCCGGAAAGGTTTTGCAGTGCTTTTTCGGATTCTTCTTTACTCTTTGCTTGTGCCGCCGCCAAAACATCGCTTGCTTTAGCGCGTGCTGATTTTTCTGCATCTTTAGACAAACGAACTGCCTCCGCACGGGCATCTTCAACTATCTGAAGCGCCTTGTGTGTAGCTTGGCGTGCAGTTTCTTCTGCCTGTGCTTCTGTTTTTCTGACCATTTCAACCGAATTATCTGCCAATCATATCACCTCGTTTTACTACATTTATATGTTTTTTTACTGAAGCAACGAAGATATTAAACTCGCGCCAAAATCACTTTGGCACGCAAAGCACTCTCAAATTCGATATGTCTAATCTTTTAACTATTTTCATAATATCAAATAACTATTTAAAACACAAGAATTTTGTTTCAATATAATAAAATACTTCTTAAGTTTACATTTTTTACATCTATTTTTATTATAAAAAACACAACTTTGTGACTATTTTATGACTAACTGATTCACTTTTATCGCTTACACATACGTCCTCTTCACACGAGATGACAGCGCCGAGGTAAGCCCGCACCCTTCATTTCCACCTATGAGTAAAGACACTTTTTGTGAGGATAAAAACTTTCCGCCCTCACTATATCCAAAAAACACTACTTCATCGTCTATGTTACATTCAATGTTTGTCACATCAATAAAGCACTGATCCATACAAGTTCCTAAAATATTAGCTTCTTGTCCCGCCACCAATACAGGCGCTTTACATTCGGCCAACGCCTGCGGCAAGCCATCGCCGTATCCTACACCCACCGTGGCCACCGCTGTTGTTTTATCCATAACGATTCCTTCGCCATACCCAATGCGCTGTGTCGGCTGTAATATCCGTATATTTGTCACCCAGCTACGCCATGTGGCCACTTCTTCAATATCGCCAAGCGGTTTTGTGGGATGATCCATGTATAGGCGTCTGCCTATGCGTACAGCATCATAATAACATTCTTTACCCAGTTCAACGGCTGCACTGCCGGCAATGTGATACCTTGTTGCGCAAATGCCAGCTTCTTTTAGCCGAGCTATCCCCTGCTCAAACATATCACACTGATTTTTTGAGCGCATATCATCCTCTGCATCTGCAAAATGTGAAAATACGCCTCTTACCTCTATTTGCTCTTTTGCGGCATTTATCTCGTTTATCAAGTGCTCTAGTTCTTCGCCCGGCATCAGCCCTATTCGATTCAGGCCTGTTTCCAGTTTTATTTCCACTTTGGCTTTCACACCCAGTTTTATTGCAATATCCTTTAATAGAGGAACAAGGCCAAGGCGGCCCACGGCTATTGTCACGCCTGACTTCACAGCAGCTTTTGCCACAAACGACGGTATGCCGCCAATTACCAGGATTTCTTTTTCCACACCGCACTCACGAAGTTCCAGCGCCTCCGACACATTCGACACTGCTATCACTTTTATAGCGTCCACTTTAGCTACTTCTTGCCCTATGTATGCCAGGCCAAGACCGTAAGCGTTGTCTTTTAGCACTGGAACAAGCATTACATCATTCGGTAAACTTTGTAAAATCGTCTGTATATTTTTATGTAATTTATTTATATTCACTACAAGTTCCGAGTTATATGTCTTCATTTTTCCCATGTTGTTACTCACTTTTCTTTTATAAAAAGTACATTTATATCTTGTACTTACTATTTATTATAGCATTTATGATAATATTGGCAAGCAACTCCAGCAAAAAGTAAAGCTACTGTATATTTTGTATAAATATTCTTTTTCCTATTGACCTTTCAGCTCTAAAGCGATATACTCAAACATAATCTTGTTTTATTTGACATGATTTTAGCTTGTTTATATATTAAAGGAGATTTATATGAAAAAATTACTTGCTGTTTTACTTATTATGATGTTGGTTCTATCTTTCGCTGCTTGTTCCGGTGAAAGTGCTCCTGTTGAAAGCACTCCTGCTGAAAGCACTGCCGAAAGTGTTGCCGAAAGCACCGGCGAAGAAGAAGCCACCACACCCGACATGGACGTTCTTGTTTATGGCACTTCACCCGATTATCCTCCCTTTGAGTTCCGTATTTTAGAAGACGGTCAAGACACAGTGGTGGGTATCGACGTATCTTTAGCATATCAAATTGCCGAAGATATGGGCACAGAACTACAAATCACCGACATGAGCTTTGACACTCTTTTGAACCTGATGGCTAAAGGCGAGTGCGACATGGTTATTGCTGCTATGGAAACCACTCCCGAGCGTGAAAACGCTGCCACTCCATCTGATCCTTACTACACAGATCTTCCTGCCATGATTTTGGTGAAGGAAGAAAACATTGACCAATTCACTTCTTTTGAGTCTTTCGACGGCTTGTCTGTAGGCGCACAAAGTGGCACCACAAAAGCCGACATGATTGGCGAGTTTATGCCCGGCGCTACAGCACTATTGATACCCGGCGTTACCGATTTGATCAACAGCCTTACTTATGACAAATGCAGTGCTTTGATTTTGGACGGCGCTGTTGCTTTGCAATATGCCGAAGCTCACGACGGTCTTGCTGTTCTCGAAGTTGAAGAAATGGCTCTAGGCGAAGCACTTCCTTATTGCGTATGGGTAGAAAAAGATGATCCTAAAGGTCTACTTCCCTCCATCAACGCCACCATTGCTAAAGTGCTGGAAGACGGCAGCATGGACGCTTTCATCGAAGAGGCTAACGAGCTAAGCAGCTCTGCTCTTGAGTAAATTTTACATTATTTATATTAGTCTGTGGCTAATATAAATGTGCCATTTGCCCGGTTGCCACACAGTGGCGAGGGCAAGGCATTTAAATAAAGCTATAAATAATCGGAGATTATTTATATATTATAACTTTTATACCACTGCACAGCAGGCGCTGTGCAGTGGCTCGTTTATATACATGCTGTTGAAAGGATAATACCCAATGGAAGAATTTTTATTTAGCGAAGCCGGGTTTTTAAACTTTAGTTTTTTGCCTAAATATGGTATTTATTTTATCCAAGGTGTACAGTATACCTTGTTGCTTTCTGTTGGTGCCGTTTTGTTGGCCGTAATACCGGCGCTATTACTGGCACTGATGCGCCTAAGCAAAAGCCGCATCATACGCAGCCTTGCCGGAATTTACATCGCCATATTCCGCTCTACTCCACTTTTAGTGCAGCTGGCAATTATCTATCTCGGCGTGTTTTATTTTATTCGAATTCCCACTGTGATTATTTTTGGATTCGTGGATATATCACGTTTTATCCCGGGTATAGTGGCCTTGGCGCTGAACAGTGCCGCGTATGTTGCCGAAATTATGCGTGCGGGTATTTTAGCGGTGGACGCCGGCCAAACAGAAGCCGCACGCAGTCTTGGGCTGTCTTCGTTTAAAACTATGCAGCTGGTGGTGCTTCCGCAAGCTATCAAAAACATATTGCCCGCACTTGCCAACGAGATGATCACCATGGTGAAAGAGTCTTCTATCTGTTCCACTTACGGCATGGCCGAGCTGATGTGGGCCGCACGAACGGTATCGGGCAGTACATTTATATCGGTGGGTCCGCTGGTATTGATTGCCATGATTTATTTCTGTATCAATTTCCCGGCCGGTAAAGCTATTGAGGCCATCGAAAGGAGGATGCGTCGTGGCGACAAATGAGCACTTGATTCAAGTATGTAATGTTTCAAAGCATTATAATAAAGGTGCTGTGGTAGCACTGGATAATTGCTCTACCCATATCGACAAAGGTGAAGTGGTTTCCATCATCGGGCCGTCAGGCTCCGGTAAGAGCACTTTGCTTCGCTGTTTGAATCTTCTTGAAGTGCCCGACGGTGGTCACATTCTTTTCGACGGTGTTGATATTTTAGACAAAAGTGTTAATATCGACATGCACAGACGTCATATGGGTATGGTTTTCCAGCATTTCAATTTGTTCCCGCATATGAATGTGCTTCAAAACATCACCCTTGCACCGATAAAACTGGGCCTGAAAACCAAAGAAGAAGCAACCGCAAAAGCCGAGGAACTGCTTCAGCGTATCAGTCTTTCTGACAAGGCGCTTGAATATCCTTCCATGCTTTCCGGTGGCCAAAAGCAGCGTATTGCAATCATCAGAGCACTGGCAATGGAGCCACGTGTGATGCTGTTTGACGAGCCTACATCGGCGCTTGATCCTGAAATGGTAGGCGAGGTGCTTGATCTTATGAAAGCGCTTGCCAAAGATGGCATGACAATGGCTGTTGTCACCCATGAAATGGGCTTTGCACGTGAGGTAGCACACAGGGTAGTGTTTATGGACGAGGGTAAAATCTTGGAAGAAAACACACCGCATGATCTTTTTGAAAACCCCACACAACAACGCACCAAAGACTTTTTAGCAAAACTAATTTAATATACAAAAAGCTCACCCCCAAATGACTGATGTTTTCATCTAAGTCACCTGGGGGTGTTTTTTATTTTGCACTTTATTTACAGGCTACATTTTCACCGACATAATAGCCCCGTAAAGTTGTTTAAACTTTTCATATCCTGTTTGATATTTTTTCACCGCTTCAGGGTTTGGATAGATAGTATCTGTCACCTTCACAATAGCCTTTGCGCATTCTTCTGTGTCTGCATATGCACCGCACCCAACAGCCGCAAGCATAGCCGCGCCAAGTCCCGGGCCTTCCTCTGCCGCGATAGTCTCAACAGGCAGATTCATGATATCGGATACCATCTGGCGCCAAATAGGGCTTTTTGCTCCACCACCGCAGATTTTGGTTTTTTCCACGTTTATACCCAGTTCACGTGCTATTTCTATACTATCACGAACAGCATATGTGACACCTTCTAAAATCGCTTGCGTCATTTGTCCTCTGCTTGTTTTCATCGACAGTCCAAAAAATGCACCACGCACATCGGGGTTGTTATGAGGGGTTCTCTCTCCCATCAAATATGGCGCAAAAAGCACTTCGTTTTCACCCGGTGAGGTGAACTCGGTTTGCAAAGACGCAAAGTCTTTTGTGCCTAAAATTTCTTCACTCCACCATTTATTGCATGAAGCGGCGCTTAAAATACATCCCATTAAATGATATCCATCATTAACATGTGCAAAAGAATGTAGCGCATGGATTTTGGGCAAAACGAACTTTTCACTTGCTATAAACACTGTGCCCGATGTCCCAAGCGAAATATTACAGCTGCCGTCCTCAACGGTGCCTGTACCCACGGCTGCAGCTGCGTTGTCTCCGGCGCCTGCCATCACCTTCACGTCTTTCGATAGGCCCAAACTGTCTGCCACCGAAGGAAGAAGTGTTCCCGTGCATTCACTCGATGTGAATAGTTTCGGCATTTGGCTTTCATTCACACTGCAAATTTCCAGCATTTCTTTTGACCAAATACGGTTTTTCACGTCCAACATCAACATCCCGGACGCATCTGAATAGTCACAGCTGTGAATATTTGTCATCTTATACGCCAAATAATCTTTTGGAAGCATTATTTTACATATGCGCTCAAAGTTTTGTGGCTCATGTTTTTGAACCCATAAAAGTTTTGGCGCAGTAAATCCGGCAAACGCAATATTTGCGGTGTATTCTGCCAGTTTTTCTTCGCCTATCTTTTCATTTAGGTATCTTGTTTCGTCGCCCGTTCTGCCGTCATTCCACAAAATAGCCGGACGAATCACATTATCATCTTTGTCCAGTATCACAAGGCCATGCATCTGCCCACCAAAACTGATACCGGCAACAGATTTTTTATCTATCCCTGCTATCAGCTCGCTCATACCATCTACAGTAGCTTTCCACCACTCTTGTGGCGCTTGCTCTGACCACCCTGCTTTCGGCATCATCAGCGGATATTCACGGCTCACAGTATTTTCAAGCACACCATCTTCGCGCATCAAAACCATTTTCAGCGCCGACGTACCTAAGTCAATCCCAATATAATACATCACTGTCCTCCTGTGAAAACAAACTTAAAATTTATAGTGACATTCTATAAGACCGGCCGGCAATCAGCCTTTCGCTGCATTCACAATTCGAAATTTTACAACCGGTATGTTTTGTAATATTTTCCACTGTAATTTTACGCTCAGATTACTTGATAATTATTTATATGTTAAGTCAATTTTTTAGCCAAGTCAAGTATATTGCATTATGAAATAAAGTAATCTGCCGCCACTAGGAACTTCAACAAAGCCACTGAAATCAACGCTTTTCACTTCGCAGCACTTTATGTATATATACTTGTATATGCACTAGTACAGATCATCACATCGTCAATAGCATATATAGTATTCTGCACTATTATTTGCATGGCGGAAAACGCAAAAAAACATCGAATTGCTTCGATGTTTTTTGTGTTTTTTGCTGCATTGATTGACGAGCAGCTATCATAAACTTAATACGCTAAATTTTAAAGGTGATCGCGCCAGCTGTAGCGTGGTTGCCATCCAACAGCACGCTTGAATTTTTCATTTGAGAAAAATCCTCGGAAGCCGGGTAAAGGCTCTTTCAGCAACGGAATAATATCCGGTCTGAATTTTTCAAGCAACTCCATTGTAGGCTCTGGCGCAAGGCTGTCATCACCATTCAGATAAAATACATCGTGCGCTAGGAGATTACCTTTTAACGCTTCTGTTAAAAGCATCACATGTGCTTTCGCACAATCTTCCACTGCCATATACGCATTAAACACATCACGTAGCGCTGTTGTAGGGGTAGATGACCTTTGCTCCGCAATCATCTTGCGCATATCTTCATCAAGTAACCATCCACAACGTAAAGAATACGTATGCATACCGTAAGCACAAAATGACTTCAGTAAAATTTCTCCACAAGCTTTAGACACAGAATAAGAATCTTGTGGGTCACCCGGATGAAGCTCATCAATAGGCAAATACTGCAGCGGTGGCAACCCAGCCGTAACTCGGCGCTCGTGCCCCATCACACAGTTAGATCCTGTTTGAATAAACGTTTTCACATTGGTACGCAAAGCCGCCGAGAGCATGTTATATAGCCCGACTACATTTGAATGCATACACATGGGTGCGTTTTTAACGTCTTCAAACTCAGGTGTGTTTGGTATATCCGTCGGCGCAGGTATGGCCGCCACATGCATAATGGCATCAAATTTATCAGACTGCATGGCACGTATGCAATCTTCTAAGTTGTTAAAATCTCCTTGGACCCAAGCAAAATTGTCTGCCTCTTTTTCCGGCTCACGCCGTGAAAATAAAACAGTGTCAATCTGCTGATTGTGTAATTCTTTTCGCACATAGCGTCCTAAAAATCCCGTGGCACCTGTCAATAATATTTTCATAATATTAACCCAATCTTAGAATATCAGGGCGTTTTACTGTTTCACCGTTTATTGAAACAGTTTTCAAAGGCCAAGTTGCTGTTTGACTGATAATTTCCTGTTTTCCGTCTATAACCAAGAATGTGTCTTCGCTTTTCACTCCGGCTATTGTCGGATTCCAAGAAAAAGCTTGCAAGTTGTGCACACGCATCTCACTTTGGAAATTAGCACAATAGTCACGCGTTTGATAGCCTATCGCTCCACCTTGGTGGTGCAAATGGAAGTCACCCTCATAGCCAAGCTCTTTATACTTTTGATATCCTGCCTCGATGATGTCTTTTGTTGCAACATCAGGCCGAGTGCTGGTAATATAAGTTGCGTCAATTTGAGCTACTGCATCCAATTTTGCCTCGATTTCAGCGGGAACTGCGCTAAAATACACAATACGGCTGATGGATATTACAAGCCCATATTTCTGCGCGCATATAGCCACCATGGCTGAATTTTTGATGATTTTATCTGTAGCTACCGGATGCCTAAACTTAAAAATACGCTCATCAGACGCTACCATGCATACCGGCAACTCACATCCCAAAGAAATCAACCTTTTGTTCAGTTCGCCTGCCACTTCATATTCGCTTTGTCCGGGCTTGATTTTAGAGCAAACATCCTCGGTAACTTCGGCAATTAAAGCGCCTACTTCGCGATAACGATCTATTTCTTCATTGGTAAGACAATATCTCAGCTTTTGTAAATCTCCTGAGCAATCCTCGCATCCCGACACAGGCACATCAGCGGCAACACGCATATCACCAAAAAGTTTTTTCAAAACATCCGCTTCATTTTCGTGCCACTTGTAACTCACCAAAGTAAACGGCAAATCCCCCAGTTCCTCTTGTGGAATTCTGAACTGTTCACTTGAATTGCAAATAACATATTGCATCTGTTTTGTTACAAAAAGTTTCACCACACTCGAACTTACGCCTTTGTCCACTTTGGCATATCCACCGCAAGTCAGCCAAGTAAAGTTGTCACTGCTAGCAAATAATACACCGTCAAATCCGGATTCTTGCATAAAATCATGAACACGTTGAAGCTTTACTTCCCATTCTTCGTTACGCATATATTTACATCCTTTCTTTAATTAGTAAGCACTCACAAGATAGTTCAACAAAAACCGCATAAATATGCGGTTTTTGTTGAGGATTTATTAAAATGAAAAAATATATTGGTGATTTTAATTTACCTAAAGCAATTATTTACCGAACATAGCCTCACGAATTAGGCGTAGGCCTTCGGTTGCGTCGTCGCCTTCGATGCATTTTGTCAGCTCATCGTATCCGATTTTATCAACAAGCTCATCAAAGCATTTCAAGAAACGAATGCTTTCTTCAGCTGCACGGAAAGCAGGCTCGCGGAATGGGAAGATATCTACAGATACCCAACCTTCGTATCCTACTTTTCTCAAGCTGTAGCACATTTCAATGTATTCTGTATAACGAACTGACCCCAACACCATGTCGTCATCCCATGAGCCATAGTTGTCGTTTACATGCATGTTGTAAAGCATGTCATAACGTGCGCACATTTCAATTACTTGCGCCATGCTGGCTTGGCTTTGGATTACGTGGCCTACGTCGATGGTAACACCTACGTTAGGACGATCCACTTCTTTTGCAATCAGCAATGTGCTTCCTGCATTATCCAAAACACAACGGTTTCTTGGCTCTCTTGGTTTAAACTCAAGCGCTACTTTGATATCAGGGTTGTAATCGCATATTTCACGCACGCCTTCTATCATCATATCCCATTGTTTGGAATAGTCTGTCTGGAATACATAGTCAAATCCATCTTGACCCATCCATACGTTTACCATGGAGCATCCTACACCCACTGCAAAGTCAATGGTGTCTTTGCAATACTGAATTGCTTTAGCACGTATTGCAGGATCTTTGCTTGTAAATGATCCGAATTTGAATGTTTTAGACTCGCTAACAGGTGCGTTTACAACGGATGGCTCTACATTGTATTTCTTTAGTAGCGGTAAAACCACGTTTGGGTCACTCTCGCATCCATCAATATCATAGCACAGCTCTACGCCTGTCAGTACACCGGTCTCTGCTAGGCCTTTGATTTTGTCCTCGCCGCAAACATCTTCTTTGTAACCAGCTGATACAAAGCGGTCGCTACGGTTTCCCATAGATCCTGTAATGCATGAAAATTTCATCGTTATTTTCCTTTCTGGTTTGAAAATTGTGGTTTTATTATAGTTGTACCATTTTACCTAAAGCAATTATTTACCGAACATAGCCTCACGAATTAGGCGTAGGCCTTCGGTTGCGTCGTCGCCTTCGATGCATTTTGTCAGCTCATCGTATCCGATTTTATCAACAAGCTCATCAAAGCATTTCAAGAAACGAATGCTTTCTTCAGCTGCACGGAAAGCAGGCTCGCGGAATGGGAAGATATCTACAGATACCCAACCTTCGTATCCTACTTTTCTCAAGCTGTAGCACATTTCAATGTATTCTGTATAACGAACTGACCCCAACACCATGTCGTCATCCCATGAGCCATAGTTGTCGTTTACATGCATGTTGTAAAGCATGTCATAACGTGCGCACATTTCAATTACTTGCGCCATGCTGGCTTGGCTTTGGATTACGTGGCCTACGTCGATGGTAACACCTACGTTAGGACGATCCACTTCTTTTGCAATCAGCAATGTGCTTCCTGCATTATCCAAAACACAACGGTTTCTTGGCTCTCTTGGTTTAAACTCAAGCGCTACTTTGATATCAGGGTTGTAATCGCATATTTCACGCACGCCTTCTATCATCATATCCCATTGTTTGGAATAGTCTGTCTGGAATACATAGTCAAATCCATCTTGACCCATCCATACGTTTACCATGGAGCATCCTACACCCACTGCAAAGTCAATGGTGTCTTTGCAATACTGAATTGCTTTAGCACGTATTGCAGGATCTTTGCTTGTAAATGATCCGAATTTGAATGTTTTAGACTCGCTAACAGGTGCGTTTACAACGGATGGCTCTACATTGTATTTCTTTAGTAGCGGTAAAACCACGTTTGGGTCACTCTCGCATCCATCAATATCATAGCACAGCTCTACGCCTGTCAGTACACCGGTCTCTGCTAGGCCTTTGATTTTGTCCTCGCCGCAAACATCTTCTTTGTAACCAGCTGATACAAAGCGGTCGCTACGGTTTCCCATAGATCCTGTAATGCATGAAAATTTCATCGTTATTTTCCTTTCTGGTTTGAAAATTGTGGTTTTATTATAGTATGCGGATACTTTTAATCCGTTTTTTCATGACTGTTATTTGAAATGATAGCATTTATCTGCCGCTGCAATAAATCAAAACAACAAACAAAATGTAACTTATTTCAAAAATAGCTGTTTAAACCTATCATACTGATCATCCCAAACAGACACATTTTGCGGCTCGTAAACAGTAGAACTCACAAAATTAGACATTATTTCTCGTCCTTGGGATATGTCGGCAATTTCTCCATGAGAAATCAGTTGTACCATAAGGTTACCACACAACGCAGCCTCATACGGTCCGGCATACACAACTTTTT
This sequence comes from uncultured Oscillospiraceae bacterium, assembly GCA_964370155.1. Lineage (GTDB taxonomy): Bacteria > Bacillota > Clostridia > Oscillospirales > Ruminococcaceae > JAAYCI01. The sequence continues at coordinate 36,823 of CAYJIC010000002.1, read as the reverse complement.
GGCTGGCATTTGCGGTACACTCGTTTAGAAATCCATCTTTTGCACCGCCGCCGATAATATATACCTTTTGGATGTTTTTTTGTGTGATGATTTCCAGCTGCTCCAGCACCCATCGATATTTAAGCGCCAAACTTTCAATTATGCATCGAACAATTTGTCCCGGTGTTTCCGGTATTGGTTGATTTGTTTCAGTGCATAACTTAGCAATTTTAGCCGGCATATCACCCGGAGAATAAAATGCATCATGATCCGGGTCAATCAAGCTGCGAAATGGTGTTTCACAACGGGCCAAATCTTCAAGTTCAGCATAGGTGTACTGATTTTGATGTAAAGCAAAATTTTGCTTACACTCTTGGACTAACCAAAGGCCCATCACATTTTTCAAAAGCCGTTTGCTACCGTCTGCACCACCTTCAAGAGCAAAATTCTCTAAAAAGGTGCTTTCATTCACAATCGGTGTATCGAGTTCTGTGCCTATCAAAGACCATGTGCCACTACTAATAAAGGCAACATTTTTCTCGTTTGTAGGTAAAGCTGTGACGGCCGATGCTGTGTCATGGGCACATGCCGGAATTACTGTCAGCGTCGGGTTCGAGATTTTGTTTCCTATCTCGGGACACACCTGCGCCTCTGCGCCGCCTGCAAACACAATAGGAGAAAACATTGATTTAGGGATACAAAAACTGTTTAAAATCTCCTCGCTCCAATCAGATGTGTTGTAATCCATCATTTGTGAAACCGAGGCCACACTATACTCTGTCCATTTCATACCTGTCAGCATAAATCCCAACAAATCGGCCAAAAACAGCATCTTATTACCATTTTTAAAGAAATAATCTTTTTCTTCTATAGAAAGCGAAGCCAACTGCATAAAGGTGTTGAACAAAGCATTTTGGTTACCGGTAATACTGTGTAGTCGTTCCTTTGAAATTCGATTATAGATAGTATCTTGATGTGTCTTTGTGCGTGCGTCACGATAGCAATGAACCTGAGAAAGCAAGGTACCGTTTTTGTCCACAAAGCCAAAATCATTACAAAATGTATCTATACCAAGACTTTTCACTTCAAAGCCCTGCGAAGTAGCTTTCATCACACCCGTGAGTAAATTCTCATAGATACCGTGAAAGTTCCAATATAGACTGTTGTGCATAGAAATAGGGCCATTATCAAAACGATGTAAGGTTTCCATCGACAGAGAGTTTCCATCAAAAGATCCCAAAACCATTTTCCCTGAAGAGCCCCCAAGGTCAAATGCAATGCAGTTCATACCTACCTCTTGTTCAGAATGTTTGTTTTTACAAATTTAAACTTGAGCTACAACTATTTTCGCGCCTGTTTGATTAAGCCATTGTAAGCTCTTTTTATCTGTTTGTGAATCTGTAATTATATAGTCAATGGCGTTAAAATTTGCCAAGTGGAAAGATCCGGTCTCGGAAAATTTTGAATGATCGGCCAAAACAAACACTTCCTTAGACGAATTAATAAGTGCGCGTTTTGTTTCGGCTTCATAAATGCTTCCGTCGGAAAGTCCTTCATCGGGAAGAATGGACCGGCAAGATATAAAAGCCTTTGTCGGCTTGAAATTTGCGGCCCATTCCAGCGAATAAGCACCGATAAGAGAGTAGTTCTTTGTTCGGAAAATTCCACCCAGCGAAAGAATAGTTAAGTTATTTTGAGCCAACGTTGCCGACTCGATAAGCAAGCGTATAGAGTTTGTTATGATAGTCACTTGTTTTGAAGAACTGATATATTTAATAAGATTAAGCGTTGTGGAACTGTTATCAATAAAGATAGTGTCTCCATCTTCTATATAAGCTGCTGCTTCCTTGGCTATCATATTTTTTTCTTTGTAACGTTGTACCTCGCGTACATTAAACGGATATTCCACCGCAGTGCTTTTTTGTACTTCTAAAACAGCACCGCCATGAGTCCGTTTCAAAATGCCGTCTTCTTCCAAGTCTCGCAAGTCTCTGCGAACTGTTTCTTTCGAAACATCTAAAATTTCGGCAAATTGAGCCACACTTACAGCATTTCGTTTTTCAAGCAGCTCAACCATGAGTGCTTTTCGCTCTACATTATACAGACGGATCTCCACCTTTTATACTTTAAATATATTCTTCTTAACGAATTTCTCCACTAAATTTGATACTGTCCACCATAACAGCAATAAATATGATAACTCCGCGAACCACCTGATAAACATATGGTGAAGCCTGGGTAACTGTAAGTCCATTCAAAATCATCTGAATCATAACGATACCTATGAAAGCGCCCGGTATGATTTTACCCTTGCCACCAAAAAGGCTGGCACCACCCACCACGGCGGAAGAGATTACTACAAATTCATCGCCAATAGCAAAGTTCTGGTTTACCGAAGCAAGCCGAGTTGCATTCATGATTCCTGCAAGGCCTGCTGTTGCGCCGCAAATAAGATAAGCTAAAAATACTGTTCTGGTTGTTTTTATGCCTATTTTAGCCGCACCGGCCAAGTTATTTCCGCAGGCAAACAGCTGACGTCCAAACTGCAACCTTGTCAATATGAAATGTCCAATAAGCAAGGTGGCAGTAAAAATATACACCACAAGCGGTATGCCTAAAATTTGAGTGTCAGACACAACATTAGCCGCCTCATCCAAAACAATCAACTTTTGGTCTGAAAACAACAGGCCCAGACCACGAGCAATACTCATTGTAGCCAAAGTGGTAATAAAAGGCACCATTTTGAATCGTGCAATTACGAACCCGTTTATAGCGCCAATTAATGAGCCACAAAGAATTGCGATTATAAAGCACACCACCATAGGCACTTGATACGTATTAAGAACCACCGAGCTTACCACTGCCGAGAAATACATATTACTGGCAACTGAAATATCGATACCGCCTGTGATGAGTACGAAAAACATACCCACAACAACAATACCTAAAGTAGATGCCATCTGCACAATGGTAATAAGATTTTGTACGCTGATGAACGCAGGGTTCTGAACTGCAAAATACACAAGAAGTATTGAAAAAACTACATATAGACCATAATCAATAAGAAGATCTTTTATACTTTTGCGTTGCTTAGTTTGACTTGTATTATTAACCATTTTTTTCATCCCCAATAGCAGCGATAATCATTTTTTCTTGATTGAAATCTTCTTTTGAGAATTCCGCCGTCAGTTTATTTTGAGACATAACAAGGATACGATCGCACATACCCATCAATTCTTCCATCTCGGAAGAAACCATCAACACAGTGGATTTGTTTTTTGCAAGCTCATTAATGATGCTGTATATCTCATATTTTGCACCAACATCAACACCACGAGTGGGCTCGTCCAGCAAAAATACTTTGGGCTGTTTTGTTACCCATTTTGAAAGAACAACTTTTTGCTGGTTTCCGCCCGATAAGTTTACAACCACTTGTTTTTCGGGGTCGAATGTTTTCACCTTGAGCTGCTCCGCCATGTCTATTGCCATATCGCGTTCGCCGGCTGTATCCATAAATCCAAACCATTTTTTTGTCAGCTGGTTCACACTGGCAAGTACAATGTTTTCTTTTACTGTTTTACTCATCAGCAAGCCTTCTTCGCGTCGGTTCTCCGTGATGAATGCCATGCCTTTTTCAATACAGCTCTCAGGAGAAATTTTTTCCAGTTTTTCTCCGTCTATGATGATTTCACCTGAATCAATGGAATCTACACCGAAAAGACAGCGCAAGTATTCAGTACGTCCTGCTCCCATAAGTCCGAAAACGCCTACAATTTCACCCTCATTGAGCTTGATGCTCACCTTATCGAAACGACCGGCTTGGCTGATATCCTTGCCTTCAAACACAACGCCGCCAACTTCTTTTTCTATGGTTGGGTAAATTTTGTTTAGCTCGCGTCCCACCATCATGTGGATAACTTCGGCTTTTGTCACTTCGTCTTTTGCCTTTTGAGATATAATTTGACCGTCACGTAACACAACAATTTCGTTACAATGCTCAAATATATCTTCCAAAATGTGTGATATGAAAATCAGGGATTTACCTGCATCTTTCAAATCATGCATAATTTTAAACAGCTTTGCTTTTTCTTTTGTGGAAAGAGATGTGGTGGGCTCGTCCAAAATAATAATATTGGCATCACTCACAATAGCTTTTGCAATTTCCACCAGTTGCCGTTGACCCATAGGTAAGGTGCCTATGATGGCATCCGGATCAATATCATCTATGCCAAGACGCGTAAATATTTCTTTTACAGACTTTTTCATCTTCGCAAAATTTACAACACCTATTCCAATTTTGGGCATGTCTGCAATATATAAATTTTCAGCAACACTTAAGTTTGAAAACAAATTTAGCTCTTGATGAATAAAAGCTATGCCTGCTTTTTGTGCTGCTTTTGGGTTTTTCGGCTCAAAAGCTTGCCCATTCATCAGGATTTCTCCACCGTCTCTGGCTAAAACACCGCCCAGAATATTCATCATTGTGGATTTTCCGGCACCGTTCTCTCCAACCAAACCCAAAATATGTCCCTTTTTCAGCGACAATGTGACATCTGTCAACACTTTAACTTGCGCAAAGGATTTGGTGAGACCTTTTAATTCCAAAACAATTTCATTTGCCATAGTCTAGTATTCCCTCCTTGCAGTGATACTTTTAGGTCTGTTAAGTTCTCACTTTTACTTTTCGGGCCAAATCAACACTTACTGCTATCAAAATAATCAAGCCCTTGATAATGCTAATTACGTACCATTGCACGCCCATCAAGTTCATACTGATGTTGATGAGAATAACAAGGAATGCACCCATCATGGTGTCTGTGATTTTTCCGCGGCCGCCAATGGGGCTGGTTCCACCAACAATAATACTTGTCATGATATCAATAAACATATTGCTTGCGAAGTTGGCAGCGCCGGCCTGCATTTGTGAAAGCATCTGAACACCGGCTAAAGAAGCACACAAACCACTGATAACATATAGTCTGAAAATAACCTTTTTCACGGGAACACCGGAAATTGAAGATGTTTTGGGGTTTGTTCCCACAGCATATATTTGTCGGCCCAGCTTTGTTTGTCTCAAAATAGTATTACATGCAAGAACAACTAAAAGAGTGACAAAAAACGCATAAGGGAAAATACCTATAGAACCAGTACCTATAATTGTAAATGATTTTGGCAAGTTACCAATAGTTTGACCTTCTGTAAACATCAAGGCAATACCTGCACCAATCATTTGTGTTGCCATAGTAACAATAAAAGAAGGCATCTTAAATGTAATAATTGAAAGACCATTGATCACTCCAAAGAGTAGGCCAATTAAAATCATCACAATAACAGCTAGGGGCACTGCATACCAAGCGCCCGAAAACAAACCTTCAGATTGTGTCATAATAGAGGCACCCACTACACTGGTGAGCGCAATAACAGATGTGGTCGAGAAATCCGTACCACCATTCAATACTGTGAAATGAACACCGCACGAAGCTGTAAGCAGTACACAAACCTGACTTAATATGTTCCGAATGTTATAAGCACTATAGAAGTTATCTACAAAAATAATACATAAAACAACATATGTCAGCAAAAATACGAATATTGTATTTGCTGATTTCAACCGCCCTACCAGTTGCTTCATTATCGTATACCTCACTATCTTTACAGCTTGCTCGCATCACCTATAGAACCAAAATATCCTACCACACTAAAGCGAAAGTTTATAGGTCTTACATATTCTTTATTAGGTACTATTTTAATACAAGTCGTACCCTTAAAAATACTTCATTTTGAATTTTAGCATTCTGCAAAAATCGTTTTTTTGGTTTTTCTTTTTATTACTTTACTTAAATTTATCTGTGCTGAAAATATTTAATAATATAGGAATGCCCGAAACCCATAGTTCGGACTTCGGGCATTCCCTTATAATTCATTTAACAAACTTAGAATTAGTATCCTGCAAAACCAACTTCTTCAACGTTGTCCACAGTTACTTCAAAACCAGGATCAAATGCGTTGGGTTCTACAGTTTCGCCATTGGCAAGAGCCACAGCATTTTCTACACAAAGACGACCTTGCATGGTAGCATCTTGTACAGAAACGATATCAATGTAGCCTTCTTTGATTTCGTTAACAGCGTCAGCAGCACCGTCAAATGTTGCATATGTTACGTGGCCTTCTTCGCCTACTTTATGCCACATATCAAAGCTTTGTAGCATTGATTTGATGGTGGGGATGAACACGTCAGAAGCAGAGAAGATCATGTTGATGTCGGGGTTAGCTTGCAAAGCAGCTTGGCCCAAAGCGTCAGCATTTTCAGCTTTCCACTCTGTGGGAACTTCAACAACTTCGGTGAAGATGTCGGGGTTAGCTTCAACAACTTCTACGAAACCTTCATGTCTGTAAACAGCATTTTGGTCGGTCAAGTTGCCGATGAACTCAAGTACTTTGTAGGTTGTGCCTTCTTCACGTGCTTTTTCTGCAATGTATTCCATTTCGCGGATAACCATTGCTTTGTTGTCAGAGGCAACAGTACAAGCAACTTCTGCACCTTCGCCAGCTGCACGGTTGTTCATAACAACAGGGATACCAGCTTCGTTGCATTTTTGGATAGCAGAAACGATTGTGGTGCTGTCTTTCGGTGCAATGATGATTGCGTCAACACCGGAAGCGATCAAGGATTCGATTTGTTGGTTTTGTTTTTGTGCATCGCCGTCAGCAATAACTTCGATGTACTCAACACCCATTTCCTCTAGGGTAGCGTGCATAGATGCTTGGTTCTCGGTCCACATTTGAGATTCGATAGCGTCCATGGAAATACCAATAACGATATCGCTTGTAGCTTCTGCTTCAGCATCACCAGCAGCTTCTGATGAAGCAGGTGCTTCTGAAGCAACAGGAGCTGCACTTGAAGCAGTTTCTGTGCCACCGCAGGAAGCCAATACCATGACTACCATTACTAACGCCAACATAAGAACTAGTACTCTTTTCATTATACGTCCTCCTAAAAAATATTTATCGATAGGCGTTAACCTATTGATTACAAAACAAGCAGGTACTTAGATAAAGTTCTTCAAAATACCACACATGGCATCTGTTTCAAGCCGCTCCAACATGCAATATGCTGTATTTAGGTTTGAGCCGGTGCAAAGCACGCCGTGCAAAGGCATCACCACGCCCAAAGGCATTTCATTTGCTTTTTCTTCCATGCTTTCAAAATATTTGAAAATATTTTGTGCAAGTTCAGGTGTGTATGCCTTTGTAAAAGGAATGGCCCCACAATCACCTTTTTTCATGGTGGCTTCTGTCACAGACGGAATGGGTTTGCTTTGTGAAGCATATACCATACAGTACTGAGGATGAGCATGAATGCAAGCACCAATATAATCAAAGCGCTTGAGCAAACCTAAGTGCATTTCAGTTTCTCTTGAAACAGCACCATCTCCCATCAAAACATTGCCGTCGAAGTCGATCAAGATAAAGTCGTTCAGCTCTAGCTCGCAACGTTTGTGCTCAGCCATCATTGAAGGACTTACCAAAATTTTATTTGGAGCTACCTGTACGGCCAAATTGCCACCTGCCGCGTTGGTAAGACGTCTGTCAAACATCAATTTTACAATTTCTTTTAAGGCTTTTCTTTCTTCCAAAAAATAGTTTTCCAAGTTATATACCCCTTATTGCTTTTAATTGTACGTTTAAATACGTTTAAGCTTTAGCGATTTTTTCAATTTTGATTGTGTCCAGCAGCTCATTCACTCTATCAAGTTCAAACCCTACAGTCAGTTCACATTCCGCAGTCGCGGCCGACACAGCACAAGCATATTGCAAAACTCGCTCGAAATCATAGTTTTCGTGTAGCGCATACACCAGCCCCGATAAAAAGGCATCTCCACATCCGATGGTATTGGAGACTTCTACATCGGCAGGATATACTCTGTACGTTTCACCTTTATACCTTACATACGAGCCATCCGCTCCACAAGATACCGCCACTATGCCTATTCCATGCTTTTCCACTTTGTCGATAGCAGATAAAATGTCTTGTTCAGTTTCAATGGGCGAATTTGTAATTTGTGAAAGTTCGTCTAAATTTGGTTTCACAAGAAAGGGAGAACATTTGATCCCCTCAATGAGATTCACGCCGCTGGCATCTAGAAAAACCGTAACGCCTTTTTCCTTTAAGCGTTTCATCACCTCATTATAAAACAGAGGGACCTCGGTATTGGAAGCATCTCCTGCAAGAACAAGGTAATCTTCATTCGTCAAGGTTTTTTCCAATATGTCTAAAAGGTCTTCGCATCGTTCTTTAGCAAGTATGCTACCTTTTTCTACAACAAGTGTGCAAGTTTTGTCTTTTTCAATCACCGCATAGTTTGTGCGAGATTCGCCTTCGTCATAATGCAGCATATTAACTTCAATGTTGCCTTTTTCGGATAGTATGTCACAAATACGCTTTCCCGTTTCACCTTGTGTGATACCAAAACTGCGCGTATATACTCCTAAAGTACTCATATTAAGTGATACATGTGTGCCCTTACCACCCAGCACAGTAACAGTTTTTGAAATTCGATTGGTATTATTCTTTGCAAACGCATCAATGAACAACAATTTATCAATTGCCGTGTTGATGGTCAGTGTGTTAATCAACTTGATTCCTCCATTGGTTTTATAAGTGATAGTTTTGAGCTCTATTACTCTTAGGAAAAGCGGATTATTGTCTCGCCTTTTATTTTGTCCAAAGGCCATTTCATATTCAAAAACAAATTCATAGTGATTTTCTGTTAACATATTACCACATGTGACCTTTTCTTTCAATACTTTTTGTTTTTTTGTCTGTTTTCAACAAAATGAAAAGTATTTTTTTAACATTTATCCGAAAATATCGATGTTATCATAGAAAATTTGTGAAAAAAACATCGATTTCGTAACCTACTCACCGATTTTACAACAGTAAAATCTGCAAAATGTGGTATTGTGTTGTTTTGTTCACGAATATTTAAAAAATGATGCTTACACGCAGGCCAATACATGATATAACAATAAATAAACTACAAAAATTATCAATAAAATTTCTTCATATCGAAATTTTTTGAATTTTAACCACAAACTATCTCACGAAATCATATTTGGTCAATATTGTGAACTATATTTGTACATCATGAAATTATATCGGATTTTTTCCAAAAAAAGTTGAAAATTTTTCCGTAAATGATGCGTATTATTGTTGACAATCTTGCAAAAAACATATAATACGGTCAAATAACAACAATAAAACATATATATTTTGTGTTTATACCAAGATATTTATAATAAAACGGTCAAATTCACTTGATTTTGTGACAACAAGAAGGTATAATATTCGTAAATAAATGCCTTCTGCTGTTTTAGACATTTATTTGCAAATATTACACGAGGTGATATTGTGAGCTTAACTCCATATGTCCTTGGATGCGATATTGGCGGAACCAGCTGCCGCATGGGAGCCGTAACTAAAGATGGTACTGTTTTACATTTTTCCGTAAAAAGCAGTCGCGATTTTTTAGTTTCAACGCAACCTGTTTTTGCCCTGGCGAAATTGATGAAACAATTCATGGATGAAGTAGAGGGCCAAGCTATAAGCATTTGTATCGGATTTCCCGGAACCGTGGATAAAAACAAAAAAGTGGTTTTGTCGTGCCCAAACTTGCCTCCATTTGACGGACTTAATATGGAGGATCATCTCCAAGCTGCCTTGCAAATGCAGATTCCTGTTTTTGTAGAGCATGAAGTGTTGTTTTTGTTGTGGAATGATTTGAAAAAGCATCAGTTGGTTGAAAAAGATTGTGTGATGGCCGTTTATTTAGGCACTGGGCTTGGCAACGCCATGTACATACACGGACGCTTATTAGAAGGTAAAAACGGCAACTCAGGCGAGCTTGGCCATATTCCCATCGCCGGTGATACTACTATTTGTCCATGTGGAAGCGAGGGCTGTATCGAAATGCACGCCTCGGGAAAGCGTTTAGAAGAAATTCAAAAGCAGTATTTCCCCGATGAAAAGAATTTCGATGTTTTACTGCAAAACCATAAAGATCACCCCGCAATTGTAGCTTTTCTGGACTATGTGGCCATTGCTATTGCCACAGAAATCAACATACTGGACCCTGACTGTATTTTAATGGGTGGTGGAGTGCTTAACATTCCTTCTTTTCCTTACGAGGCCTTGCTTGACCGTATCCGCTACCGCACACGAAAACCGACACCGGCAAACAACTTACATTTTATACGTGCTGATTCTGACGTACAATGTGGTTCTCGCGGAGCTGGTTTATATTACTGGGATCTTGTCTTAAAACAATAGATTGCACAAGTCATACCATTAACACATAGTGATTCTTGTTTACGATACATCTATATATGCGACGTAAACATAATAATAAAAAATTTAAAGGAGCTAAAAGTATGAACAAAATTTCCCCTTCCGTAATGTGCATTGATATGCTTGATTTTAAAAATCAATTGCAAGCACTCGATAACGCAGGTGTTGACATGTATCATATTGATATCATGGATGGCCACTATGTACCAAACTTTGCACTAAGCTCATACACCATGGAAGATATTGCCAGAACATCAAAAACACCTATGGATGTGCACTTGATGGTAACAAATCCTGACCAGTATATCGAAACATTTGCAAACGCCGGTGCCGACATCATCACACCGCACATCGAAACATTAACTCACCCCATTCGCACACTGAAACACATCCGTTCATTAGGTAAAAAAGCTGGACTTGCTATCAACCCCGCAACAGATATCGCTCCTCTTGCCTACATGCTGGAGTTTTTGGATCTTATCTGCGTAATGAGCGTTGATCCCGGCTTTGCAGGCCAAACCATGATTCCTTCTTCTTTGAAGAAAATTTCGGAAATTCGCGCAATGTTCGACAAAGAAAACCTAGACATTGACATCATGGTTGATGGACAAGTAAAAGAAGAAACTGCTCCTGAGTTCGTACGTGCCGGTGCAAACGTACTGGTTTTGGGTTCATCCGGTCTGTTCAAATATGAGCCTTCTGAGTATAAAGAAGTAGTAGACAAATATAAAAATATTGGATAATTAAAGGGAGATAAGTATGCAAGAATTAAAAATGTTCGGTTTTCCCGTTGTATTTGACGAAAGCGATAACCGTTTAGTACCAAATGAAAAAGACGTTTCTTTTTTAGATTATAGCCGCAAATTGTCTAACGGTATGTTCGGCCTTTTATCTGACTCCAGCTATGATGTTGCCGACGAAGTTTACTATGACTTCTACAAGGCTATCGGCAGAGACGGCGAGCGCGCCGACTTTGAAAAGCTAAACTTGCGCTATGACAGCACTGTTATTATGGCCGGAAGCGCCGGCGACGAATTCAAAAAAACAGCTGGACATTTCCACTGTGAAATTCCCGGCCAAGGCATGAGCTATCCTGAATACTACCAAGTAATCAAGGGTAAAGCATTGTTCGTAATGCAAAAAGTGACTGATTGCAACACAGACGGTAAAATGAGCGTGGAAGACGCTATTTTAGTAGAAGTTAATGCCGGCGAAGCAGTTGTAATTCCGCCCGAATACGGCCATTGCACAGTAAACATCGGCGCAGAAACTTTAGTGTTTGTAAACTTGGTAGCTTGCGAGAGCAACAACTACTATGATTCTGTAAAACGTAGCATTGGCATGTGCTGCTATGTTAAAAAAGAAGCTGATGGTGGATATCGTGTAGAGAAAAACCCCGGATATGACTTTGCATGTGAGCCTAAAGTTGTAACCACTGTGGATAATGAAAAACTTGGTATCCATAAAGATGTGCCGGTGTATTCACTTTACTTAAAAAATCCCGAGCAGTTCACCTATTTGACCGATCCTAAAGATCACATGGATGACTTCTTTGCCGTATTGAAAGACAAATAAAATGTCGGCATGACCTTTAATGTCATTTTAAACTTTACGCAGGAAAATTGGAGTGAAACATGATTATTGATTTACATTGTCACAGTTACTATTCCGATGGCTCCTGTAGTCTTGAGCAGATTGCTGACTTTGCCAAACGCAAAAACATCACCCATCTGGCTTTGACCGATCATGACACCATGAAGGGCGTTGAAAAGCTGATACCAATTGCGGCATCACGGGGTATTACGGTGGTGCCCGGGGCGGAATGTACCTGCACAGACGAAAAACGAGGACGATCTGTTCATATGCTATGCTATTTGCCGCGCGAGCCTCAAATTTTGACGGATTTTTTCAAACCAACTTTGGAGCGACGCCGTATTGCAAAATTAGACATGGCAAAAAAAATAGGAAAATTATATCCCATAACCCAAGAAGATGTGTTATATGCGAGCCGACACAGTGTCTCTATTCATGAGCCTCACGTGATTCAGCCGTTGGCAGACATGGGATATACAAACACTGTACTCGGTCCTTTCATGGACAGTTTGATTGGCAAAAAAGGTAGTTGTTATACGCCCATCCAATATCCCGATGTGTACGACGCACTTGCACACATGAGAAAAGCGGGTGGCGTGACAGTTTTAGCTCATCCCGGTCAGTTTCAATCTATGGAGTTAGCCGAAGATTTGTGTAGGGAAGGCTTGCTTGATGGCATAGAAGCTTTTCATCCACGCAACAGCGCAGACATCACGCAGCAATGTAAGGAGCTAGCAAAAAAATATGACCTTGTGATAACAGGTGGTAGCGATTTTCATGGTTACTACGCTAAAAAACCATCTCCTTTAGGCACATGTTTTACTCCTCCTGAGCAGCTTGAACGTTTGTATGCTTGTGCTAATTCCTAAGTATATCTAAACAACTGTATAATGACACCCCTGATGAAATATCATCAAGGGTGTTTTTATTTGATTGCAATTATATACAAAGCATGCTACCATGAAATTGTCTATACACAAGCACCTTATTTAGAAATAATTGACGACTATAAATCCAACTTTAAAATAAGTGAAAATATGCACTTGTTTTTCTATTTTAATCGGCTATACTTTAATAGTAACGCCCATTGTTATTTAATATTTAAGGAGAGTTAAATGAATTACGATTTCACAAGTAATGTAAGTAGAGAGAACACAGGATCGACTAAAACAAACAGGGATACCGTCAAAAATTTTTTAGGGCTAAATTATTATGATGATACTATATCCATGTGGATAGCTGATATGGATTTTGCTTGTTCGCCTCATATTATAGACAGGCTAAGAAAAAGAGTCGATAAGCTAATATTTGGCTATACCGGCTTTACGGATGAATATTATCAAAGTATCATAAGCTGGTATAAAAGAAGATATCATGCTGAAATCAAAAAAGACTGGATTGTATATAGTAATGGTACCGTCCTTGCAATCAAAAACATAATTCGCGCATATACTAATGTAGGCGATGAGGTTATTATTCAATCTCCGGTATACTATCCATTCTCCAGAGAGATATTGGAAGCCAAAAGAACAATTTCTGATAATACGCTCTTGAAGGATGAAAACAACAACTACAGTATTGATTTTTCAGATTTTGAAAATCGCTGCAAAACCGCGACACTGTTTATACTATGTAATCCTCACAACCCTACAGGAAATATTTGGCCAAAAGAAGATGTTCAAAGGCTTATTGACATTGCAAGTAAACATAATGTTATTGTATTTTCAGATGAAGTGCATTCTGATTTGATCCGAACAGGTAAAACATGCCCATCTGCAATCAGTCTTGAAAATACCGAAAATGTTATCGTGGCAACAGCTGTGAACAAAACATTCAATCTTGCAGGAACCCACGGCACTAACCTAGTTATAAAAAACGAAAAACTGCGTAACAAGATAAACGAGTACACCGGCAAGGTTACGATGTCGCCGTTTACTCTTGAGGCAACCATAGCAGGGTATAACGATTCTGAGCAATGGCTGGAAGAACTTAAAATAGTGCTTGATGAAAACTTTGCTTATTTAGATAAGTTTTTAAAAGAGCATATGCCCACTATTAAATTCCATGTGCCCGATGGCACTTACCTTGCATGGCTTGATTTCAGCGCATGTGGAATTGCAGAAAAAGAACTGGTCACAAAATTTGCCGATGAAGCCCATATTATCTTAGAAGGCGGTAGCATGTTCGGAGACTGTGGCACCGGCTTTATCCGCATGAATTTAGCTTGTCCACATCATGTAGTTGTTGAAACATTAAATCGTATACTAAAGCTGAACTTATAACAGGTTTTATAAAGCAATCAACATGTCTAAGCCAAAACCGGCATATGTACTCTGATAAATTGAGCAATGCCAGCAATATGGTATCTCTATATACAGACTAACTGATCCATTATTAAACAGGGTGACAACATCAGACCGATACCGGTTTTGATGTTGTCACCCTGTTTTCATCCGAGCCACTTATTTGATTATTTTTTCTTTGCGCAAAAATAAATGAGCGAGCCACAACTTTCAAAAAACTCAATCTCAAACTGTTTTGACAACCTTTGTTTAACTGCATTTTCCGTATCAAAAGGAAGTGTTAACCAGCCCTTTTTTGCAAGAATATTCCGAGCAAAAAAATCTGCAAGTTTTCCATTTCCCTCAACATAGAAGCTAGCAAGAAAGATGCCTCCTTTTTTCAGTGCTCTTGTCACTTCCAAAAAAGCTTTATTCTTATCAGGAAAAACATGAAACCCGTTCATGCTAAAAACAATATCAAACGCCTCATCCTCAAACGGCAAATTTCCTACATCACCTTGTAAAAAAGTTATATGTTTGCCGCTCATTCTTGCTTTTGCAATACCAAGCATATCCTCACTGTAATCAACACAGGTTATCTCAGCTTTTTTCATGCTTTGATATTTTTTACAAACAAATACACCTGTACCAACAGGCACATCCAGTATCTTACCATCGAAATCAGCTGATATTTTGCCTAGCAGCTTTTGTGCGATTATGTTATTGTCTGCACCACTCCAAATGATTTTAGAATAAAGTTTGCTCCACCATGTTCTATGAGTAATCACATCATCATAGATATTTTTAGACTTATTGTATGAATTTTTGATTTTATCCGTCATCACTCTACCACCGTTATTTTAAAATCACAAACATCATCGCCATCACCTATTGTTTTTGTTCTACCCCAAACCAGTTTTGGATGCATGGCACCGTATACAATATCATCGCCCCTACAAAACGCCTTTGTTATTTCAGGATAACCATATTTTGCACAAATATCACTATAAGGACATTTAGTCATATCAAAGCGCATCTCTTTTGAGGATATCTCATGAAACACTGCATCAAATTTTTGCTTTGTTCCAAAATTTTTCTTTGTCATGTTTCCGAAAAAAACAGGTGTTTTCTTGTAAATACCCGGTATTTTCATTATCTTTGAAACGAATTTTGCGCCTCTATAGCTTCGCCATTCAATAAACTTAAAATTAAAATCAAGTGCATCCTCTCGGCTTATGCCGTGCATAATCTGTGCATCAAGCATAGAAATACAAGGATAAATTTTCATTCTTGTGTGCTGATACATATCTTTGGGCTCATCTTTATTTTCTGCACAAAGCTCTTCGAATCTTTTATTGGCTGCGTTTGAAATCATGCTTCCTTTTTCGCTACCGTAAGCATTTATCAAAAATTTTTCCGCCTGAGCCAAAAATTGGTTTTTAGGCATTTTATCTCTCCTTTACATATTTATATCCAGCTATTAGTGCACGCCTTTTACCACCTACTATTTCGCGCTATTAACAACATAGCCAAATTATCGTCAGCGCTTTTTAATGATTTTCAAAAAGCAATGCACCTGCCTTTGCCTTTCTACAAAAGCATCCAACTTGCACTTTCTGTTTGCAGTTTTATCATGTTGGCATAATCTTCTGATATTTTCAGCATTTCACTGTGCGTACCCTCTGCTGAGACTTTTCCGTCTTTTAGTAATACGATTTTATTTGCGCCTGCAATAGTCCTCATTCTGTGGGCTATAACAATAACTGTTTTATTTTGCGTCAGCCTGGAAATAGCCTTTTGCACTTTGCTTTCGTTTTGGATGTCAAGCGATGATGTCGCCTCGTCAAGCAGTACCACAGGTGCATCTTTAAGCAACGCCCTTGCAATAGAAAGCCTTTGACGCTCGCCGCCTGAAAGTTTAGATCCGTTTTCACCTATAAGCGTGTTGTATCCATCCGGCATGCTCATGATAAAATCATGGCACATGGCATTTTTTGAAGCTTTTATAACTTCTTCATCGCTAGCATCTTTTTTACCGATACGGATATTTTCCATAACGGTATTGTTAAACAGTGTCACGTCTTGAAAAACAATAGAAATTTCTTTAAGTAACGATTCGGGCTCTACCGTGTTTACATCTTCACCGCCTATGGTTATCACGCCTTTTGTCACATCCCAAAAACGTGCGGCAAGCTTCATCGCTGTGCTTTTTCCGCCACCCGACGGGCCTACCAACGCTGTAACTTCGCCTTGCTTCGCGGTAAAGCTAACATTATTTAACACAGTTTCACTTGTATCATATGCAAAACTTACATCGTTGAATTTTATGTCGTACCCATCCGGCAAAATGCTTTCTTTTCCGGTTTGGATGTCCGTGTTCTGAAAATCTTTCATTCTGTCAACACTTTTCAGCGAAATGAAGATGCCTGCAAGGTTCACCAGCGCGCCTGCAAGCGGATCATAGATTCTTGAAGCTATCATCAAAAACACCAAAAAAGTCAGCAAATCCACCTCTCCGGTTGCAAGCAAGCTCACGCCAATAATCATGGTGGTGGCAATTCCAAGCTTTAATATCATCTGCGATAGATTGACAAAACTACCTGTCACGAATTCTGCTTTCATGCTCATTTTTTCATGATTATCAAAATGTGCATCCATCATTTCAAGATGTATATTTTCTCTATTGTTTGCCTTAATATCCTTTACATTTTCAAGGCATTCTTGGATTTTATCAAGATATGTAAGCTGAAGTTCTTTTGTTTTGACCACAAAATAGCCTTGTAGCTTTTTGCTTGCAATACACATCAAAAACGACACCGGAATTACCCATGTCAAGGAAACTGCAAGACGCCAGTCAAACACGAACATGCTGAGGCCCATGATGATGGTTGAAATGATAGAGCCGACAAACCCTGGAATAAAATGCGAAAATGCATTTTCCATCATAGCCACATCACCCAAAAGAGTGCTTGTTAAATCTGATAAATCTTTTTTGCCAAAAAACGACAAAGGTAGCTTTCTCAGTGTTTCAGCTAGTGAAATTCGCATGTTTGCGCTTTCTTCGTAGGCTGAAATATAACAAAAATTGTATTGAAAATAGTATAAAACCGTAAGTAAAACAAATATGAAAGCTGCGTATCCTGCATATATCATCATAGTATAAACCGGACTAACGCCTTCTAAAACAGGCAATAAAGTTTCTTTTATAAAATAGTAAGAAATACCGCTGACGGCCATAATAGCAAGGTTAATAAATACCGTGATGACACTTGATTTCAAAAGTTCACTTGCACCTTTATCTGTTAATGCAAATATTTTTTGTAAGTATTTTTTCATTATGCTGTTGCCTCGCTTTCTTTCCAAATAAAGGCGTTATTATACTCTTTCCACATCTCACTATACATCCCATTTTCTGTCACAAGATCTTCGTGCGTGCCTTCTTGCGCCACTTTTCCATCAGCAATAACATAAATATGGTCTACATTTTTTATAGTCGACAGCCTATGCGCTATCATCAACACCGTTTTACCTTTTGTCAGCTCACTCATGGCAAGCTGGATTTGATGTTCATTTTCCGGGTCAGCAAAGGCAGTTGCTTCATCCAGTAAAACAATTGGCGCATCGCGTAGGATAGCCCTTGCAAGCGCTATCCTCTGGGCTTCGCCGCCCGAAAGGTATACGCCCTTTGTACCATAAACTGTATCCACTCCATTTGGTAGTTTTGCAATAATATCTTCGCACCTTGCCGCTTTCAGTGCATTTTCCACTTCTTCTTTTGTAGCATTCGCTTTGCCTTCACGCAAGTTATCTAAAATACTGGCTTTATATAGGTTTGTGTTTTGAAATACGAAGGAAATCTTTTCCATAAGCTCTGAGTTTTCAATGTCTTTCACATCTATTCCGCCTATTTTAACGCTGCCACTATCCACATCCCAAAAACGCGGAACAAGTGTTGCAAGTGTAGTTTTGCCACCACCCGACGGCCCCACAAAGGCAACCGTTTGCCCTTGCTTAATATTTATCGAAACATTATCCACAGCTTTTTTGTTTGTGTTTGGATACGTGAATGAAACGTTTTCCATTATGACATCTGCACTTTTTAAAGATTTTGGTGAGGTAGCGCTAGGTAGAGGTTTTTCAGCTAACAAATTTTCGATTCTTTCTACCGCATCGGATGCAAGCATGGTGTGCTGCATCACCCACATAATTTTCATCAGCATAAGCGAAGCAATTGGCGTGAAAATAAGGTAGAAGAAGAAATTCAAGAAAAAGTTTGTCATATCACTTTCACCACTGATGATGAAGATGGATGAAATTACTAAAAATATCGGTGTACTGGCAAGAAACACCTGAAAGAACGTCATCGGCATTCTCATTCGATACGAATATTGTGATACTTGCTCTTTATAGTATTTTATAACCCCATAAAACCGCTCAAACGAGAAAATACTCTGGTTAAATGTCTTCACAACAGGGATTCCACGCATGTATTCCGTCGCTTCATTATTCATGTTTTCCAGCGCTGTTTGATATGCTTTTATTCTCTCCGGCTGGTCTTTTCCCATTCCTGACATCATGGCTGCAGCCGCTAAAATAACAGGAACCAGGCTAATGATACCCAAGCGCCAATCGAAAACAAATAAAACCACAATAACAGCAAGCGGCGTGACATACGCCCCAACCAAGTCTGGCAGCTGGTGGGCAAGGTACGTTTCGGTTGCACCTGCACTATCGCTGATAAGTCTTCGAAGCTTGCCGCTACCTGTGCCGGTAAAAAAGCCAAGCGGTAAAGTCATGACATGCTTTAGCGCGGTTTTGCGCATGTTTGTTGCAATGCGATATGCCGCAAGATGCGTGCACATCAGCGCCGCCATATAAACAACCATGGCGCCAATAGCGCTGCCCGCAGACAGCCACGCATACCGCACTATGCTATCTGTCAATATGATGTTTGGATAAAGCTCGATAATTTCTCTTACGCCTAAAAAAATAAAAATGATTGGCAATATGGTCATTACAGCGCTTACGCCCGATAAAATCATGCCTAGGTTTGTTATGTGTTTGTATTTCCCTGCAAATACAAACAATCTTTGCAATAATGGCTTTGGCTTTTGTTTTTCCATGTGAATACCCCTTAATCTGTATGGTTTTGTTTTATATGTCCGAGTTAGTTTTTGCTAACTCGTGTCTAAAAAAATATAGGGAGTGTGTCTCCCCATATTTAAAAGCATTTAAATTAATTTCCAAGAATTTCTTTACTGCCGGCATGATAAAACCGCTGTATTTTAGACATATACTCAAGCGCTTCTTCGCGGCTCAAATCATGGCGTATTGCCTCGAGCATATTGTTTATTCCAGAGGTTGACATGACGTGAATAAAAAAACGATTGATTTTACTTAGCCTTAGGTTTTCTTTCTCCATTACATAAAGTGTGGATTTTTCTTCCACTTGTATCATTTCATCCACGATTTTTTCATATTTTGTGCCGGCAGAAGAACAAAACAATAATTTAGATAGCTCAATATTTTGGTATAGCAAGTCTAAAACAACATACGTGCCTTGTCCTACATCTTCGGATGTCTGCGCACTGTCAAAATCGTAAGTGCCTTCTACTTCATCATGTAGCTTCGTGAAAAGTGTTATTAGTTCCTCTGCAAAATCACCTACAATAGCATCAAAAAGCCCATCTTTTCCTTTAAAGTGGTTGTATATCGCTCCTGTAGTGGCCTTTGCGTTGGCGGCAATCTCCCTCAAGTTTGCCTCTAAAAAACCTTTTTTCAAAAACTCTTCTTTGGCACATTGAATTATTCGCTCTTTTGTAAGCTCTGAAGAATAGCTCATCACATCACCTCACATAACGCGATTACTTTCAGTAACAACGTTATCATATTTTTATAAGCTTTGTCAAGCACTTTAATAATATTTTTTAAAAATAAGTATAAAGCACCTTTAAAGTGAGTATGCTACTGTAAATAAACAGTCAATTTTTCTTGCTTGAAATATCCGTCATAAGTAGCTTTGCGTTATGTTTTTATCCGTTTTTATTAATTGAAGAACGAACAAATGTGTAGAAAAATTCTTGCGAAGGCTGATATTCTTTCTTAAGTGGCTTAAAACTTTTGTCAAAATCATCCACTTCGCTCTCATCCACATGTTGAGCTTGGCTTGTGTAGAATATCCACTTTTTGCCGGCAAGAACACCCGGAACCAACTCTTTTACAAGTAGCCCCGTTGGAATTGTACCATCCTCAAAGCTCATATTAAATCTCAGCGCATTTTTAAAACCATGGCAAAAATAGTTGTGTGGTGATCCCAAAATCACAACTGTATCATAGCCGAGCGAAATTGCCTTTTCAAATGAATGCTCTAATATTTTTCTGCCATACCCTTTGCGCTGAAACTTGGGGCTGACGCTAACGGGCCCAAAAGATACAATATGCTTTGTGTTTCCGGTTTCATCTACAAGTTTTGTTTTCACATACATTATATTTGCTACAATTTCATTGTCTACCTCCATTACAAAAGACAGCTCCGGCAAAAAATCCTCGTGATCTCTCATTTTATGCACAATATAATGTTCACTACAGCCCGGAACTTGAAGGTTCCAAAAAGCATCTCTTGTAAGCTCTTCTACTGCCCTATAATCATTTTTATTCTCATTTCGTATAACCATTCATTTTTCTCCTATTGTTTTGTATTTCGTCTACGTGGTTGTATTTCCAAAAAGTAATTTATATGCATAATATTATGGCCAAAACCCATATATTTGTCAAACACATACTAGTTCGAATATGGCTGGTATTTTTGCGATATTGCAACACTTTTAAAATATTATATTCAAAAAACCACCGTCAAGCATCACTGTGCGCAAGATGGTGGTTTTATCATTTTTTATGCAGACTTACCCTTTTTTCATTATTTTTTGTGCTTGCAGGCGTGATTTTTCAAAATCTAAGGGTGGCCCATACTGCGCAATACAAAAAGCCGCCGCCACACTTCCCATTTTAGCACAAACGCTTGGTTCATACCCTCTAGCATACCCACACAAAACTGCCGCAGACGAAGCATTCCCTGCACCGGTCACATCTACTACATCTTCCACCTGCACAGAAGGGCTCTCATGAATTGTGTCTTTTGTGATATACAAAGCCCCTTTTTTTCCACATCTTAGGTAAACTGCAGGCACGCCAAACTCTTGTAGCTTACGTGCACCTTCATTTACACAGGTGCAATCCAACATTTGCAAGGCTTCTTTTTGATTTAAGCTTAAAACATCCACATGCTGCGCAATTTGTTTTACTTTTTCGCAATGCTCTTTAGTGGTGATATCTGCGTTTAGCTCCCACAACAGAGAAAACTTGTGTTTCTCACGCAAGCGTAAAATATCTTCCCAAAAACCATCCTCACCAAAATCTTTGAAAATATATACAGCGTTTGCATCTGCGCATATATTTTCCAAATCACTTGGCGTGGCCTCTAGGCTTTTATAGTGTTGCGAGCCCAACACAGGAGTCTCGTTTCTCTCTCCGTCTTGCAAATAACGCACCTCAGATATTGCCGTGTGCTCATCTTTTACCAGCAAGCCTTCTTCAGAAAACTTATTTTTTTGGAACCACTCGCCGAATAGTTTTTTATAATCTTTGCCAACGCCACACAAAAGTAGTGATTCTTCCTCAAACAGTGCAGCTCCGCAAAACGCGTATAAGCCCGCTCCACCCGGATAATCACCCGCAAACTCTCCGTTTGCAAGCGTGATTTTATCTTGTACCAAAGTAGACACAATGATTGTTTTCACCGATTCACCTCTTTATATCCACTAATATTTTTAGGCTAAAATCAGTTGCATCAGCCTATCTAAAAACCATCCGTAATCGGCTTTGTAGCCCACTTTTATCTTTGGCAAGTCCTGCCACACATGATGGTGCCTTCTATCTATAACCGTCATGCCCAAAGTGAGCTCTCCTTTTGTTTCCACGCCCACCGGCGCCGTTATAGTCTCCATAAAAGTCGGATCTATGGCATAGGCAACCGCCATACAGTCAATCACAGCGCAATATGCATCAAAGCCTCTTTTATTTACAAAGCGAATGGCATTTAGCACGAAATGTGCTTCCTTACGTGTGCTATTTTCCAGCTGCAGTAGCTGCTCTTTTGAAAAATCAACCTCAAAATAAGTAGCTACATCAAGGCCAATCGCCACAACTTCGATTCCACTTCGATACACTATATCGGTAGACTCCGGATCAACATAAACATTCCATTCACTTTGTGGCGTATCACCCGTAGCGTTTGCAAAAGCATATTCATTAAGGCCAAACATGCCTGATATGGCAACCACTTCCACAATCAAATCAGCTATTTCAGGAGCTTTACGCAAAGCCATTGCTAAATTAGTCATAGGCCCAAGCATTAATAGCGTCACTTCGTTTGGGTTTGCTTTGACGGTATCAATAATAATATCCACCGCATGTTTTTCACTAAGTTTCATGGTAGGCGCAGGTAAAAAAGCCTCTGCCTGTCCGTCTTTGCCATGCGTGAAAGGATCTTTAGGGTTTTCCCTACAAAGTGGTACTCCCATACCTCTACCCACCGGAATATTAGTTTTGTCTAAAAGTTCCAGCATTTTACACGCATTTTCTGTTGTGATGTCAATAGGATAATTGCCATTCACTGTTGTAAGTGCCAAAACATCCAGTTCCGGTGCCTTTGTTGCCATAATTATAGCAACGGAATCGTCCATGCCGGGATCGCAATCTATAATAACTTTCTTTTTCATATAAAGGCTCTCCTAAATTTTATCCTTTGAATTTGGCTAAAAGCCCTAACCCGTGGCAATTCGCCTTGGTAGTAAAACAGGTTTGTTTTACTATAAATGCTCAACGGCAAAATGAATCTTGCCACAATTCTTGCAAAGGTGGAATAGCCGCTTTCATCTCAGCAGGTAACACTGCCCACAGCACCCCTTGAGTTGGCTTTGGAAATTCCTGTCTTGTTTCCATCACCCTTGAGGGAGTAATAATGTAGTCAATTGCCGTGTCATGTGCTTGAACACGTACATCCACGTCAACCACCTGGCAGTCGTGTCCCACAGCCACAACAACAGAGGATTCATCCACCATTCCTTTTGTATAGAACATGGCCCACTCTAAGTCAAAATATCCATGACCTTTTCCAAAGCGGATACCGCTTGGCGTAATAGCCGATGCACCCGACACAAGCAAATCTATGTATTCGATTTCTTCTTTTAGTTGTTTCAAGGTGCGATGCTGCCAAAAACGCTGGATTCCGTCAAGCGTAGAGGCCAGCTCTTCTTTTCCACTTGGCACCCATTCGGGTCTAAGCAAAAACACGCCACGCGTAATGCCATAATTTGTGATAAGTATAATTTTTTTGTCGCGTATAGCCTGTTCACGCAAGGTTTCAAGGTTGTTATCAGGTGTTATGAAAATCACCTTGGCATCTTTATAAAATGTTTGCTGGCACAAATTAGCTGTGCATAGTTCACTGCCCTCATAATCGGTAATGAACTCGGCAAAATCAAAGCTGAAACGAGAATCCGGCTTTGCAACTTTAAGTAACTCTTGCCATATCATAACGCGTGCTTGATCTGCATCCATAACAGCCATATTATACTCCTTTGTTATTCTTTCCACATGCTCGGTCGCCAATAGCGCTTTTCTCCCTTTTGTTTGTCCATTTGGTGTAAAACAGAAATACCCTCCAGAACAAGATCCATTGCGGCAATATGGCCTATGCCCGCCTCAAATCGCTTGCCTGTGCAAATATTGTCTGACACCGAACAAACAGAACCCCCACGACGTCCAAACAACGAAGCCAATGTGATGACAGCCGAAGACTCTCTGTCTCCGTTAAGGCAACCGGCACGATTGTATACTCCGGCCCACTCTATATGCCACGGCTGCATGTAGCCACCCACTCCGGGACGACCACCACCCACATAGTCACTGTCACAGGAAACTGTAACGCCCACATGATATGGATGCCCTACATGCTCTGCTGCCTCTACCATGGCACCCACTACTTCATAATGGCTGCTTGCCGGATAGCCTGCATCAATATAGCTTCTTGTCATTCCCTCGGCCCGAACGGCGCCGCTGCTTATAACGATATCGCCGGGTTCTACTTCATCACCAAATCCACCACTGCCTCCAAGGCGAATAAAGGTGCTTGCATTGGTGAACTCCAGAAAATCATACATGATCATTTCCATCTCCGGAGCGCCACTTCCGCCACTTACAGCCGTGATATGTGCGCCTTTATACCATCCGCTATAAGACAAAAACATGCCCGACTGGCCGATACACTCTGAATTTTCCAGCTTTCCTGCCAATATTTTCGCCGGGTCATCTCCGTACGAGCACAATGCGTCTCGCACAAGTAAAATAACATAATCGCCCACTTTATCTGTTTCGATTTGTGTTAAAGCAGGACGGCCGTTCACGAAAAACCCTCTTGGGGGTATATTATGTTCGTAATCAAACTTTTCATGAATAGATTTAATAGAAGCCTTATTTCTTATCTTATCACTTTTTAACATTGCCGTTTCCTTTCATGCTTTTTTGCTTGTGCGAAAATTATGCATTGCTTAAATTGAGTCTGCTGTTACTTTTACATAAAATTCCCTATTGCGCGGCCCGTCAAATTCCAAGAAAAACACACCCTGGCTTCCGCCTATCACAAGCTCACCTTTTTCTACAATCAAAAGCTGGCTTATGCCAATAAGGCTGGATTTTATATGGCCCGCTGCATCACGTGGTGTATCAAACTGATGCTTAAAATCAATTCGTGTAGGCACTAAGCGATCTATAGTATCTTGTATGTCCTCAAGACCTGCCAGATCCCAAAATGAAGTAATGGTCAGTGCCGCCGTAGTGTGCGGAATAAATACATAGCAAAATCCGTTTTCCACACCACTTTCTTTTACAGCCTGCTTAATATCATTTGTGATTTCATACGTACCATCGTGCGTAGTTGTACGTAACTTAATTTTTTTCAAGTAATCCGTCTCCCCTCACTGTGAATTTTTCTGCCACTATGGCACCTTCACTAATCATATAGCCTGCACCGCCATTTGTGAAAGAATCATCCTCGCAAGTGCACACTTTTTTGCCATCGACAAACATACTTAGCTGATTTTTCTGCACTGTAAACGCCAAGTCATACCATTCGCCTTCTTGATAAGATACATCTCCTTGAGCCAACACTTGCACGCTGTCGGCCAAACGTTTGATGATTTGCATTTTTCCGTCACTGAAAACAGCCGCATAGTACCGACGATGCCCTTTGCTACGCGCCACAAGTCCCGCAGATTTTGCATGGACAAACTGAATGCGCGAATTAATAGAGTAATCATCCCATTCCTTGCTTCCTATGCTCAGCACACCGTTATCTTCCGGGTGGGAAATTGCCAACGTAGCCAGATAGTCAGGCCCCGTATGCTTTGTGCTGTTCATAAAGGCCATCATCCACTTGGTTCTGGTGATAAATGGGTTGATATCTGGTGTTAGCTCTTTTGATGTGCCCATATGGAAACGTTTCGGAGAGCCCTTCCAGTCAAGGCTACACAAGCACAGCCTGCCATCCTTGCGTGTGTCTGCCACCAGCTCAATACCAAGACGATATACAGCGCGCCCGAATGTTTCGGGAACTTCCCACGAGATACGGTTTGTTCCTTTTGTGATAGGGAAGCGTTGAGTTCCTTTGATGGTGCTCACGTTATCATTTTGGTCATAATAATCAATATAAAATCTCACATCAGGATTTTCATCTTGATCGCTTTGGAAAACTGCATGTACAGTTTGCGTTGAATATATAGACGGGCTTGCATACACTTCAAAATAGCTGGTGTCTGCTTGGGCCTTCGGTGTCGGGTCTACATATGTTTGCACAGATACACTTCCGGTAATGCTTTTTGAAACACCTTTGTATTTAATGCAAATTCCCGGCTCACCGCCTTTATCCATACGGTTGGAAATAGAATACACCGCTTGCTGCAATCCGCCGTTTGGATTTATCAAAAATCCTTGGGTGGAGCCACGATATTCAAAGGCAAACTTCTCTTTGGGAATTGGCAAATCTTCTATGTTTTCGCCATTCAGTGCACACGCGGCCATAACAATTTTTCGCGTTTCCTGCACTGCATCAAATATGCAATCACCGCCATCTGTGCTTACAACAAGCATCCTATCTGCAACAGGTGCGCGCAAATCGGCATCTGCATCAATGGCATCCAAGCCCAAACGTATCGCGTTTAAGCAGCCCACGTTTCCTGCATTGCAATCGGTATCCCATCCTGCCGATGCGCCAATCATCACGCTACGCCTAAAGTCGTCGCCACCCATTTTCAGGGCCATCACAATAGCCAAGTGATTTGTAACCATCGGACAATTGCCTTTATATTTTGCGTAGTTGTGATTTTCTTCAATCCAATCACGTACTTTTCTCCAGTCGCTTTCTCTTTCACAAACAGCGATCACATCATCTAAAAGAGTGTTTAAAAGCCTTCCGTCTTCATTGTCGGCAATATATACACGGGCTTGTTTAAGCAAGACATCGATATTTTTTTCCGTGAAAGCCATTGCTTCCATGGCTGCCAAATAAACCGCTGCCTCTACAGCTATTCCGTCATGGCTGACAACAGCCGCTTTGCGTGCCATTTGAGCCGCACGTTCCGGATTTGCAGGATTTACCATAGCCCAAGTATCAATGAAAATTTGCGAGCCTATCTGCTCGGCAATCGCTTTTCCATTCATTGCGGCAGATCCCGACATAGGAGGCTTTATACCTTGTTTTAGTCGTAAGTACGCTGAGTGTTCCGTAGAACGAGCCAAGCCACCCCACCAAAGGACTGTTTTGTCTTCTATAATATAGTTGAGCCACGCCTCGCCAATTTGCTCTGCGGTAATATCTTTTGAATATCCGTTATCCTCTAATGCACGATAAAAAACAAACGTGCCCGAAATGTCATCATCCGGCACAATGAAAGGATCGCCCTTTTCCTCTGCCACATATCTGTCAACGCAATCAAAGCGTTCACGAATAGCATCATAGCTCCAACCTTCAACCGGTCGTCCTAAGTACACACCGATAATTTTTCCCAAAACACCTGCATAAATTTTTTCGCTATATTTGAAAGCAGACATATATTTCATCCTTTCTAAATTAAATATCTATCCTTTTACCGCGCCACTTGCCATTCCTTCTACAAAGCGCTTTTGCAACAATAAGAAAATAACCAAAATTGGAATAATCATAATTACAGCGCCTGCAGTTACAAGGCTATAATCTCCGGAATACATTCCGTTTAAGCTCATAAACTTAACATTTGCTGTCAAGTTTGCATCGCCCACAAGCAGTGTTCTACTCAAAAGATATTCATTCCAAGCAAACATACCTGTGATAACCGCCACTGTGATAATTCCCGGAGAAACAATAGGCAACATAACGCGTGTGAATACCTGGAATGTGCCTGCCCCATCAACACGCGCAGCTTCCTCCAGCTCTTTTGGAATTTTTAAAAAATACGTGCGCATTAAAAAGATCGGCATGGGTAAATTCCATGCAGCTACCGCCACACCCACGGCAAAGGGATTGCCTACTAAATTTAAATTCACAAAACCAGAATATAAAGGCATCATGAACAATTGCAAGGGAACTGTTGTTGCAAGCATAAAATAAATGGTAAGCAAGTTCCATGTTTTGATTTTTCTGCCCGCCAGCACATATCCCATGCAACCTGCAGCGATACAACAAACCACAACAGCTGTTCCTGTAAGTTTAATAGAGTTCATAAACGCGGTGCCAAAACCTACTACTTCCCACGCATTTGTATAGTTTTCAAAATGCAGTTGTGTGGGCAGAGCAATTGGATTTGCTAATATTTCTGAATGTGTTTTTAAACTATTGACAGCAACAAGAAGTATCGGTGCCAAACACACCACCGCCATGCAAATCAGCATAGTGATACTTAAACCCCTTGATAGCCTACTTGTAAATTGCTTTTTCATTCACTTACCTCCTTGCGGCTAGAGTATACATAGAAAAATGCTGCTATTGCGCCAAGGAAGCTCATGACCAAGGCAACAGCTGCCGCTCTTCCAAATCGGAACGTGTTAAATGCAAGGTTATATGCATATGTGCTCAACATCTCGGTGGCATGTGCAGGGCCGCCTGCCGTGAGCAAAAATACATACTCAAAGGTTAAGAAAGAATAAATAATAATGAAAACGAACATAGTTTTCACTGTCGGTGCTATATTTGGCAAATACACCTTCCAAAACAGTTGCCATCCATTGATACCTTCAATGTGTGCAGCTTCAATTTGGTCTGTAGGTGTTTGGCGCAAAGCCGCAAGATATACAATAGCCAAAAATCCCCAATAATGCCATATATCCACAAACGCCACACCATATAGCGCTGTATCCGGATTCCCAAGTGGAGAAGAAACCTCGGAAAAGCCAAGCTGTCTTAAGTAACCCACTATGCCACCACTGGGACTAAACACCATATTAGCCCAAATCAGTGCATTTGTTACCGGCGCTAATACATACGGGATAAGGTATACTGCCTGAAAGAAATTACGGCCTTTTTTCATCCGTGCCAGTAAAACAGCACTTATCATGCCGAAAATAACCGGAATGCTGATGAAAAGCAATGTCCATTTTATATTATTTTGTACGGCCATCCAAAATACACGATCGTCAAAGATCTCTACGAAGTTTTCAAGGCCGACCCACTCCATATTATTTGACAGACCATTCCAGTCTGTAAACGCTGCATAAAAAGTAACTGCAGCCGGTATGAAAACCACCAAACCACTAAGTAAAATGGCCGGCATAGTTAATAGATGAAACCCAAATGTCTGTACTCTTTTTCCCTGTCTTCTATTCACATCATCACCCCGAAACCCGCACAATTATTGTTCATGCTTTTAAATAATTTGCGATACCGAGACTTTCTATCTCGGTATCGCAAAAATATATACTTTACTTAAATTTATACAGACGGCTCCGGTACAGGAATAGCCGCGCCTGCCGCAAGCTCTTCAGCATAAGCTTCATTAACCGCATCCAAATATGTCTCTGCGTCTAATGTGCCCTGCCAAACTTCTTCTACGTTTCTCCACTCATCTTGTGTTATTGGTGGGAAGAAAGCTGAAGGATGGTATCCGAAGTTGCCCTCTTCAATAGCGGGTGCTGACTCTTGTACGATTTCCATGAACAAAGCAGATAAGCCTGTCATGTTGCTTGTGTCAACAGCACTCATATCACGAAGTGGCACACCCCAGTATCCAGGCCAACGCTCGGTCATTGTTTGAGAATATTCAGCGCTGATCAAAATGTCCAAAATCTTAGCTGCTTCGTCAGGGTTTTCCGAATTTGCATTGATACCGAAAGTACAAGGTACTGTCAAATCGTAAACATCTTTATCCGGAGCATAGTTGTTGGGCATTGGGAAGAATCCTAGGTTATCTTCTTGGCCTTCAAATGCTGTGGCAGCAAATTGTATGTACAAAGTCGGAGCCATCAGCAAGGCTGCGCGTCCATCGGCAACAAGCTGAACTGCTTCCATGCTGTCAAGAGATGTGTAGTCATCACCGGCAAGGTATCCAGCTTGGAACCATTCATGCATCATTTCAACGCCTGCTACCATCTCAGGGTTGTTGAAAGATTGTTCGCCGCTTAGTACTTGATAAATGTTAGTTGGGCTTACAAAGTGGTTAATCATAACTGAAGAGAAGTTATCATTGGATGGACGCCAACCACGGTTTCCGCCGGAGCCACCATACATTCCCAGCTCTTTTGCTTCTTCCATGACAGCTACCATGTCATCAAGTGTTTCGGGAATTTCCCAGCCGTTTTCTTCCCAAACAGCTTTGTTGTAGAATACGCCACCCACGGACACGGAGTTTGGTATTGTGTACAAAGTGCCATCCACTTTATTTAGGTCATAATAAGCAGGAAGTAGTCTTTCTTCCCAACCAAATTCTTCCGAATAAGGGGTCAAGTCTACCAGTTGACCTTCTTTTACGTATACTCCGCTGAAAGATGGGCCGGAAGTGTAAATAACATCAGGTCCTTCACCAGCCGAAAGTGCTATTGGAATATCTGTATCCACAGTATTACGATACTCTATCACAAGCTCATAATCTTCCTGGCTGTTGTTGTACACGTCTACCAGTGCCACTTGGAATGCTTCACGTTGTGCGTCGTTTGCACCCCAGAACCACATGGTAATAGGCATACGTTCACCATCTGTGGCACCCTCTGTGGCTGCCATGCTTTCGCCACCGGCAGTGCTTTCTGCTGTGGCTTCCTCGGATGATCCTGAGCAGGATGCCAGCAATCCCAACATCATAACCATTACCAAGATCAGTGCAATTGTTCTTTTTTTCATTTTTTACCTCCTGTTTTGTGTATATCATTAATTTCTCAACCTTTTTGAGAAATTACACAACTTGATTTACTTTATCCACCCCTAATATCACCTTATACGTTCGCCACTTGCCATACAGGATACAGATCAATTATTATTTGTGCCTCTTGCTTTAAATCGGCCTCGTTCATATCATCAATTGTTTGACACCATGCCTTTGGAACGCTGTCTATGCCACCCATTGCTCCTGCCATTGCTCCTGCCATTGCTCCATTAGTATCGCAGTCGCCACCCAAATTCACACAATATTCGTTGACCGTTTTCACGTCTCCTTTTCCCAAGACAAACATTGCCAACGCTACAGGAACTGAATCTGCGGCTAAATCGCCACCTCCAAACAAGTCATATATCTTGTCCAGCATGCTAATAGGATCTTCGGCATCGCGAACCATATCATTCAAAAATAAAATCCGTTTGGAAATAGATGGAGCGCTTACGGTATGTCCATATTGCTCTCCAATATCTGCGGCCCTAGCTGTCTCTTTAATGATTTTTTCTATATCGGTTTCGCCGCGTATGCACAAAGCAACGCCCCAGGCTATGGCGCAAGCAGACGCAACACAAACTTTTGTATTATGCGTCGGCATACATGTCAAATATACATCTTTAGCCATTTCTTCACAGCTTGTGCCTTTTAAGCCATGCAATATTCCCAAAGGTGCAATTCTCATTGCCGCACCATTTGTATTAGCGTAAATGCCACTTTCTTCTATGCTCGCCCCCATCTTAATGGCTTTTAGTGCGCGCTCTGTACTTGGCCCAAGCGGACTTGCATATTTGCCTTTCACTCTATCTGCCCACTTCATGATTTCATCTGCCACATCAAAAGGCACTACCTTATGATTTCGCTCAAATGAATGCATGAGCGCAAGCGCTTGTTCTGTGTCGTCTGTATATTCGCCGGCTTTTAATCCGTCATGAAAGATATGTCCTTTTTCAGGTGGTAAAAAAGTGTCTATCCATTTCCACTTTTGCTTTATCTGTTCTCTGGTTTGAAACGAAGATGGAACACCAAGGGAGTCTCCTGTTGCCATTCCATACAAACAACCCAAAACGCGATCATAATCTTTCATTTTTACATGCCTCCTATTTCGTTGCCAACACAATTCACTACATGTCACAAACAAATTCGGGTATTTGATCGTTTAGTCGTTGCCGAATCATCTCCAAGTCAGCGCAATTTGTTTGC
Organism: uncultured Oscillospiraceae bacterium; assembly: GCA_964370155.1. Taxonomy (GTDB): domain Bacteria; phylum Bacillota; class Clostridia; order Oscillospirales; family Ruminococcaceae; genus JAAYCI01. Next base: position 4,976 of record CAYJIC010000002.1, on the reverse strand, counting down.
CCACCTTGCTTCTCTATTATGTAACTTGAGCAACAAGCCCCTATGTAAGCTGCCTGTTTTGGACTTAGGCTGTTTGCCAGTGCAAATACCACACCCGCAGTGTATGCATCTCCGGCACCCGTCACATCTAAAACTTCATCTGTCCAAACGCAAGGAATCTTTTGGGCTTCACCATCGCTAAGCACAAGGCTTCCCTCTCGTCCACATGTGATATATACAATACTGTTTGAAAAAATTCCTGCCAAATCAGTGAGTGCTTTTTTTCCTGCACATTCACAAATTTTTTTCGCCTCGTGCTGATTCATCAACACAGCGTGAAACTTGTCTCGATAGCTTAAAAGACGTTCATCGCAAATTCCCGTCACTACCACTTTCTTTTTTTCTTCAATCGCCTTTTCAAGCAAAGGAATGGTGAACTGATTTAAAATCGGAGCAACCACCACCCACTCACCAAAAACACATTCCATGTCCGGAGTCGCTGTTTGTGATACTCCTTCGTAAGAAAAGCACACTGTAGTTCCGTCTTCTTGCATGTATTGCCATGCTCTTGCAGAATTTCCCTGCTCAAATATCTTTACATTTGTGCAGTCCAGCCCTGCTTTTTCCCAATACGATAGCACTTGCCCGTCTACAGCATCCTGGCCTATAGGATAGTGCAGGCGAACACCTGCCTTGCCCAGCTTTTGCAGTCCAACGGCAATATTTGGTGCGCATCCACCCAAACAATCCTGAATGGGTGGGCTAAGAACACGCACGATATCTCCTTTTTGTGGCAGTTTTTCCACTACTGCCAAGGAATCCCATACCGCAGCTGCTCCCACCACACTTACCGTCTGCATTTTATACCTCTTTTACCCATTGCGGTTTTCAAGTTTTCTTCGCAAACAATATGCTACTCAATACCTTCTTATAAAAGGCATTTGCTTTCTTTTACAGCTTTTCCGTCCATCGCAAAATCCCAAGGCGGCTTGCATCCGCGTCCATAGTCCTCGCCTTTCATGCTTGCCAAATATCCACCTAATAAAGCCAACGGAACAAATTGAAGCAACGGCATATTGATAGGATACTTCGGGTTTGGCATCATGACTTTATGCTTTGCTGAAAGCGAATCATTCTCATCTGTAACAAGGAATGTCGGCCGCTCTAATTGTTTTAAAAAGCCCAGTACTTCTTCATTACGGCTGTGGCAAGGGTTCTCAGCGTTTGCCACCAATACTGTTGCAATATTTTTCGGTTTTGCCATGAAAAAGTTTAAATGTAAAAACTCTTCACTATTTATAAGCATCGCCCTATCGCCGCTGGCCTCAAATATTTTTGCTTGTCCATACAATGCGGTTGCATAATCAAACCCACTGCCAATAAAATCGAACACATCGTGTTCTTTCCATTCCTCTGCCACTTGTAAAACTTTTGCGTCTATTTCTTCTATTTTTTCTTCCAAGGCGCTTGCCTGGTTTTTCATGTCCATTCGTATGTTCATTGCTTCGTCCGCAGTATATTTGCCACGAACTTCGCCAAACCGAACCGCAAGCAACAACAATGCCAACACACTTACCATATAACTGCGCACACCCGGAGCACTCTCGAAAGAAGGGATTTCAGCCTTCAAAACATGATCACATGCAAGTCCCATCGGTGATTGCTCGTTACCTGTCACGCCCAAAACAAGAGCACCTTGGGCTTTACAGCGACGTGCAGCCTCTGCCATACGTGCCACCTGCCCGGAATTGCTGACAGCAATAACCAAAGGATTATTCGGCGAAAATCCCAATTTTGACGGATGGTAAATACGTGCTAAATCTATGGTAGAAACCACCTCTGTCGGAATTTGGGTAAGACTTTCAAATGCAGGTTGCGCTGCCAATGCAGCCGCATAGGAATCTCCACAACCTGTTAATACAATCCTTTGTATGGAAAAAATCTCCGGTGTGCTAAGCACAACTCTGGATTTCGTTTCTAAATCTTCATACTGCTGCCTTAGTAATGACGGAAGGCTAAACACTTGGCGTCTCATTGCATTGTCAAACTTCATTTTTCTCCCCCTGCTTCGATTTGAGCACGATAATATATTTGTCTTAATTATAATACAAGTTTTCCGTTCTTACAAGTACGCGACTATTAGCAATAATGCCGAAATATATTTCACTTTTTAATTTGTTTTACACAACGTTGTTTGTTTTTAATTTTAACTAGTTGATTTTTTTGATTTTTTAATGTAAACTATAAAGGTTATAATATTATCACGATATATAAAATCGCTGTTTTACAACAATTCACACCATCTCGAAAGGAGGCTATCGTGAGCGTACATACAACAGGCTGGAATATTGATAAAAATTCTCCCATACCGGCTCATCATCAAATTTACTCCAATTTATTTATGCATATCGAGAACGGAACATGGGCAGATGGCGAATATTTGCCCTCTGAGAACAAGTTGATGGACATTTATTCTTGTAGCCGTGTTACCGTGCGCCAAGCGTTGGCAACTTTGGAAAAATCCGGGTTTATCCGCAAGGAGCAGGGCCGCGGTTCGGCTGTTTCATATCAAGGTCCACATTTTGTGCACGACTTTAGTCTGCCCTCAATACTGCACTCTAAGCTGGGCGGAAAAGGCATTAACCTTGATTCGAAAATTATTCAATTACAAGAAGTGCCCCCCGTTTCATCCATAAACAATAGCCTAAAGCTTGATCTTACACAGTCGCTTATCTACATTAGTCGTTGCTTTCTTTATAAATCAAGCCCTATTGCATTTAATGAATCTTGGATTTCCGCTTCACTTATTCCAGGCATTTTGGAAGAAGGGCTTATCGACAACCACCTTAGCGCCACATTAGAAAACCGCTATAAACTAGTTCCTGTTTGCATCGATAATACTTTGGAAACCGTATATGCTACCTCAAACGATATTATTGAATATCTGCAAATTCCTTGTTATATGTCTTTACTGTCTGTTTCCAGCATTTCTTATTTAGCCGACCAAACACCACTGGAGTTTTCCCAAACATTATGGCGCACAGACAAAGTTAGGTTTCACTTTCAGGTAAACCAGCACACTTCAGACAACGAATTTAATTCGTCACGTCCATAATTCCAGTCAAGCATATAATCCACAATTTGCCACAAAAATATATAAAAACAAATTTAAAATCGGTCTGCGCTTGCTTTAATGTAAGCACGGGCCGATTTTATATTTTGCATACTATTCAGAAACTTTATTCGCGACAAAGTCATGTATGATTACATCAACATTTTACCCTTGTATTTCAAAGTGTTGGTATGATAACATACATTTATAAAATTTTTTTAGGAGGCAATCATGGCCAGTATTTCATTTAAAGACATAAAAAAAGTTTATGACGGCGGTGTCGTTGCTGTTCACGAGTTCAACTTGGAAATCGAGGATAAAGAATTTATTATTTTGGTCGGTCCTTCGGGATGTGGTAAATCCACAACTTTGCGCATGATTGCCGGCTTAGAGGAAATCACTTCGGGAGATATGCACATTGGCGATCGTCGTGTCAACGATATCTCACCAAAAGATCGCGATATTGCTATGGTTTTCCAAAACTATGCCTTGTATCCTCACATGACTGTTTACAAAAACATGGCCTTTGGCTTGCAACTGCGTAAGGAGCCAAAAGATGTAATTGATCAAAAGGTGCGTGAAGCTGCCAAGATTTTGGATATAGAGCATCTGCTAAAAAGAAAGCCGAAAGCATTGTCCGGTGGACAGCGCCAGCGCGTAGCTCTCGGTCGTGCCATGGTGCGTAATCCATCCGTCTTCCTTTTAGACGAACCACTATCAAATCTTGATGCAAAATTGCGTACAGCCATGCGCACTGAGATTACAAAATTACATAAAAAATTGCAGACAACATTTGTATATGTAACGCATGACCAAGTTGAAGCTATGACCATGGGCGATAGGATTGTGGTTATGAAAGACGGCTTTATCCAACAAGTAGATACGCCACAAAACTTATACAACAACCCTACCAACCTTTTTGTCGCGGGATTTATAGGCTCTCCTCAAATGAACTTTATAGATTGCACTGTAGAAGAACAAAACGGAGAATATTATGCTGTTTCTGAGCAATTCCGCACCCTTCTTCCGAATGATCGCTTCAAAAGTGATGTTCTCACAAGTTACGCAGGAAAAGAAGTCACCCTTGGTATTCGTGCTGAAGATTTGCATAGAGAAGATATATATCTTGATATGCCGAATGCAAACATTATTGAGGCCACTGTGGACATTGCCGAGATGATGGGCAGCGAGATTTTTCTTCATATGCATTGCGGCTCGCAATCACTCGTTGCAAAAACACCTACTCGTTTTATCACAAATGACGGCGAAGTTATCAAACTTGCCATTGACGCAAGCAAAATCCATATGTTCGACAAAGAAACAACAAACGCTCTTTAACGATACTACAAATATTAAAAACAGCGTATCTTTTTGCAGTCGTTGCAAGAAGATACGCTGTTTTTAATTGTAGAAGTTTTGAATTCTTATTTACACATTTCATCGGATATTACTATCCATTCACAACTCAATGTTTTGTCACACTACACGTACAGCTGCATGTTGATGGGCGTTTGCTTTTTAACGTCAATTCCGGCAACATATTCTGTAGGCGTTAGATTATATTCTTTTTTAAACACTTTTGCAAAATAATTTCCAGATGAAAAGCCTGTCATTTGCGCCACAATCTCTATGGAAAAATTCTCTTCATCCATCAAAAGTATCTTAGCTTGTGTCAGTTTATGTCGGACAAGATGGCGATTAGGCGACACCCCAACCTGTCTTGTAAATTCTCTGATAAGATGATTTTTACTGACTCCCAGTACATCCGCAATCTCAGATATGCCCGCATAATACATATAGTCACTTTCTATCATGCTAAGACTTTTCTGCACAAGGCTAGTATATTTTGGTTTCATGGCTCACCACTGCTTAAACTTAAATTTTC
>CAYJIC010000001.1:0-59926 GCA_964370155.1 uncultured Oscillospiraceae bacterium | reverse complement strand
CCACAGGCTCGTCCAAAATAGTGATGGGTGCACGGCTTGCCATGGCAATCACGATAGTCACCATGCTCATCATACCTTTGGATAATTTACCCACCTTCTTTTTCTTCTCAAGACCAAAACTATCACACAGCTTTTTTGCATATTCTGCATCCCAGTTTTCATAGTATATACTTGCCGCCAGCAGATAATCTTTTATCCTTAAATTGTTACTACTGGACATCATTGTGGGGGAAAGTTCCCTCGAAAAGCACAACCCTTTCAATGCTTTAGGGTTCTCCCATACAGGCATATCATCGTATGTGACCGTGCCTTCATCTGCCGGATTTTGGGCTGTCAAAATACTTAATAGCGTTGTTTTACCTGCACCGTTACGACCCAGCAAACCATAAATATGCCCCGGCTCTATTTTAAGATCCACACCATGCAACACCTCGTTTGTGCCATACCGCTTTACTATTCCCTCTGCCTTCAACACTGCTTGTCCCATTATTATTTCTCCTCGCTGTATTCTTGCGCTTGTATCATATTAATCAGTTCTTCTTTTGTTATCATCAGCGCCTTCGCTTCCTTCAGCATCTGTGCAATATATGTCTTACCAAACGCCTCTTTACGCTTTGTCATTATCATTTGCTTTCCACCTGTTGACACAAACATGCCTATTCCCCTCTTTTTATATAAAATGCCTTCCTCCACCAAACGATTCAGCCCTTTTGCCGCCGTGGCCGGATTGATTCGCAACGTTTTTGATAGCTCGTTAGTGCTTGGCACTTGCTCTTCCTCTTGCCATATTCCACGCAAGATATCATCTTCTATCATCTGGGCAACTTGCAGATAAATCAGTGTGCCGTCATTAAACCCCGTCTGCACAACATCCCTCCTTTCGTCTTTGGTTGAATGGTTCATTACTTCTGTAACTAACCATATCACCATCAAGATGATTTGTCAACATTTTTTGCAAAAAAAATACCTGCCGCCAAAATGGCGCGCAGATATTTAGCCGCTAAATCGTAATATGTTTAAATACTTTCTTTCAAAAAATCAATTGCATGAATGTATCCGTCAAAGCCCATGCCTATTATACTTTTCTTACATATTGACTTTACATATGATATTTTGCGAAAGTCTTCCCTCTTTGACACGTCTGAAATGTGGACTTCTACTGTCGGGATACCCACTGCTTTCAATGCGTCGGCTATGGCAACACTGGTGTGCGTGTATGCCGCTGGGTTTATCACAATACCATCCACTTTTTTGTATGCTTCTTGAATAGTATCCACTATCTTACCCTCGTGATTCGACTGAAAAAAGCTGACATCAATCCCTGTTTTTTCGCAATGAACAGTGATTTTTTGCAGTAGATCTTCATATGTATCACTGCCGTAAATTTCAGGCTCACGAATACCTAAAAAGTTTATATTTGGTCCGTTTATCACCAATATTTTCATTTCAGCCCTCCTTTTTTATACGTTTCAGCACCGATTCCACCGTCATGTCCGGTGTTGCTTTTACCTCGACCACATGATGCGCTACACTCTTGTAAATCGGCATTCTTTTAGCTCGCAGTTCTTCCAAGTTGACTGAAAGTGGCCTATTTTGTACATCTAAATCTTCAATTGGTCTATTCAGTAAAACAACCACACCATTTTGCAAAATAGCTTTCCGGTTTTTTTCTAAAAGTACACTGCCACCACCGGTGGCAATCACATAGCCATTTTCTTTGGCAAAGTCAGCAACTACTTCTGCCTCAATCTGCCTAAATGCATCTTCACCTTTTTGGTTGATGATATCCCTCGGATGTTCACCTGTTCGCCTTATAATCTCATCATCGGTATCCACAAATTTTAGGCCCATTTTCTCAGAAAACAGTTTCCCCACCGTACTTTTTCCTGTGCCAGGCATCCCAATAAACACATAGTTTGAAAAAATTTCCATCGCATGTGCAATTGTTTCTTGCATCAAGTCCGAGACATCTATGCCAAAAAACAAACCATGTGCATACACTGCCTGCGCCGCTAGCATTGGCAGGCCGCCTGCTGTGGGTATATCTTTACACTGCAGTAAAAAATTACTTTTCATCGGGTTATACACAGCATCCATTGCCGCTTTAAGATGGGTAAATGGCGTCACATCCAGCGGTATGCCTTCGTTGTGAGGATACATGCCCAGTGGCGTTGTATTTACCAGTATGTCTGCGTCATAGTGACGGCTTATGTTTTGATAGTTGTTTTCACCACCGCGTGAAATCACCACCACTTCTTTTGCGCCTTCATCCATTGCCACTGCCATCACTGTTTTGGAGGTACCTCCACCACCTAAGATCACCACTTTTTGTCCTGCAAATGAAATCCCACTACGGGTTGCATTTTCCAAAAAACCAAAATAGTCTGTGTTATATCCGTGCAATATCCCGTCTTTATTCACTATAGTATTTACGCATCCTATTTTCTGCGCTTGCTCTGACAAAACACAATATTTCATCACCGCTTCTTTGTACGGCATGGTGACATTAATACCTAAAAAATCACGTTTTGTCATAAATTCATCAAGATTTTCAGGTGCAATTTCCTGCAAAACATAGTCTTTATTACCTAGATAATTATGAATTTTCACGGAGTAGCTGTGTGCCAGTGTTTTTCCTATCAATCCGTATTTCATACTTCGCAATAGCTCCCTAAGTAAGTGAATTTATCCGCAGTATGCTTTATTTGCGCCAGAAGTTTTTGTACGCTTTCGTCTGTGATATCACCGTCAAAATCTATGTAAAACATGAACTCAAAATCCATTCCGGGTATCGGCCTGCTTTCCAGCTTAGAGATATTAACTGCCGCGGCAGACATTTTAGAAATAATAGAATATAACGAGCCCGGATTGTGCGGCAAGGTAAACATCATGCTGTTTTTATTCGCACCTGTGTATATTTCAGCACTTTTCGAAATGCATATGAAACGTGTAAAGTTATTGTAGCTGTTTTGAATATCGTCGCTCAACACATTAAGGTTATACAACTGAACGCATTCTTTGCCTGAAATAGAGGCCATAGTATTACCGCTTGAGTTCGCCACCATTTCTGCCGATGTAGCTGTATTTTCATGAGGAATCACTTTCACATTTTTACAGGTTTGCAAAAACTCGCTGCACTGGCCTATAGCTTGCGGGTGCGAGTAAATCTCTTTCAAGTCTTCCATCTTTGTTCCATTTTTAGCCAACAGATGGTGATGAATTCGCACTTTGGCACTTCGCACAATTTGAAAATTATGCTTTTTCATTAAATCATACACTTCGGTAACTGAGCCATGCAGGTTGTTTTCAAGCGGTAACACACCATACTGGCACAAGCCGGAATCCACTGCTTTAAACACCGCATCAAAGCTATTCATATACATGATATCAGGCACAGAAAATATGGTTTGACACGCAGTCATAGAGTTTGAACCCTGCACTCCTTGACACGCCACGGTTGCATGTTTCGGAAATTTACTCGGACGGTTTTGAATTGCATTTTTTATCACACCTAACAACTCATCCTCGCCCATCACACACTTGTCTTGATATGCACGCGATACATCAAACATGGTATTATACAAAAGTTTTGCGTACTCTGTCATGTCATCATCCATGCCTTTTGTTACATTCACCAGCACTTCTTGCTCTCTAGCAGGATGTAAAACATGTAAGCCATTTTCTTTTTTATACAGTGCCACGTCTTTTACCGTCTGCATTCTTTCTAAAAACAAGTCCGATATCTCTTTATCAATTTTATCAATTTTTTCCCTAGCTCCCACCAAATCTGTTTTCATGGCTTTCTCCTTTTTTATCAAGTTATTAATTATTTTTATTTAATATTTTATAACAGATTGATCACTGCCAACGCTGCCGCCGCTTCTATACACGGCACAGCTCTTGGCACAATACATGGGTCATGCCTGCCTTTTATGGTAAGCGGCGCACTGCTTTTTTGCGATAAGCTTATCGATTCTTGCTCTTTAAAAATAGACGGCGTGGGCTTTACAGCCACTTTGAATATCAGTGGCATGCCGGTGGATATTCCGCCCAAAACTCCGCCTGCATGATTGTTTTTCACCTTCACTATATCATTTTCGTAATAATATGCGTCGTTGTGGACACTACCGGGCATCTCAGCCGCAGCAAACCCTGAGCCAAATTCTATCCCTCTTATTGCAGGCACGGCAAACACCGCTTTTGATATTTGATTCTCAATTCCATCAAACATCGGCTCGCCTATGCCCACAGGCAAACCTGTCACAGCACATTCTATACTTCCACCTATAGAATCATGGTCTTTTGAGTACATTGCAATCTCATCTATCATTTTTTGTTTTTGTGCACTGTTCAGTGTTGGAAATTCAGGATCTATTGATGAAAAATCTACATCTGTAGGAGAAAACAGTTCATCCTTTACTGAGCCTATCGATGCAATGTGTGCACCTATGTGAATTCCTTTTTTATTCAAAATTTGCATACACAACGCACCTGCAAAACAAAGTGCCAGGGTCATTCTTCCTGAAAAATGACCACCTCCACGCACATCATTTGCACCGTTATATTTAACATGTGCCACATAATCGGCATGCGACGGTCTTGGGATATCGGCCATTTGAGCATAGTCTTTACTTTTAATATTCTTGTTTGCAAAAAGTGCACACAGCGGCGCACCACAAGTCTTGCCATCTACTAAACCGCTGACAATATGCGGCAAATCCTCTTCTTTACGCGGTGTGGAAAAGCTTTTTCCGCCTTGCCTACGCATCAAAAAAGCGTGTACGGCGTCCATATCCGGCTCAAATCCGGCAGGTAGTCCATCTAAAACCACACCCAGCATCTCTGAATGGCTTTGTCCAAATATTTGTATGTGGATTTTATCACCAAAGTTACAAGACATTTACTTTTCCTCCCAACATGGCAAAATCTTCAAAAAACTGTGGGTAAGATTTATTTACCGCCTGCGCACCTAAGATATGCACCTCTTCACTGCAAAAACATGAAGCCACCGCCGCCGACATCACAATCCTGTGATCGCCACACCCATCCACCACTCCACCTCGTAGTTTTGAAGGCGTGATATACATCGCCGCATCATCAGTGGTAATCTTCCCACCCAGCGCTGTTATCATGTCGCTGACGCTTTTCACGCGGTCACTTTCCTTTATCCTAAGGCGTTGTATATTATAAATCTTAGTGGGTTTTTCCTTTTGCGTGGCATATACCGCAAGCGCAGGAACAAGGTCTGGAATCTCCTCGGCATCAATCTCATCTTCATCTTTTACCACAGTGAACAATCTATCATTTTGTAACGAGTTCTGATTTAGCCCAATAGGTTTTATTCCTACACACAGCCAATACGATGCATTTGACCAGTCACCCTCCACCGTAACGCATCCGGGTGATTTATACTCTTGTTCGCCTTTTATCTCATACCCGCTTTGTATCCCAAAATCTTCAAGTACCTGTTTTGTGATGTCTAAATATCCTTGTGAGACAGCATTTGTTGTTAAATAAATGCTACTGTTTCCGGCTAAAAGTGGCAAAGCATACATCAAGCCCGAGATATACTGACTGCTAACATTTCCAGCAATTTCATACTTGCCAGCCATCATGTCGCCCTCATATGAAATCGGCAAGTTATGGTTATTGAATATTATCCCATTTGACTCAATGGCCTGACACAAGTCAGCGAACGGCCTTTTTGTTAGCGAACCTTCCCCACTTAGCTCGCCTTTTCTGCTCACGGCTGTAAGTATAGGCAGTATCATCCTTGCCGTGGTCCCGCTTTCTTTTGCATTCACCGATATTTCCTGCGCAAAATATTCAGGCGGTATTACCAAAATGCCTTTTTCTCTGCTTTCAAACTTTGCCCCCATAGCGGCAATTGCCCCAATGCTTGCCTTGATATCGTCTGAAAAATGGTTCAGCCTGATTTCCGTTGGACTTTTACACAATGCTGCCGCAAGCAAAATACGATGTGCATACGATTTAGACGAAATAGCGTCTATTCCACCACTTAACTTTGCAGGAGTTATTTTCACATTCATAAAGCATCCACTCCTTTGGCAAAAAAATCGCAAAGTTTTTCTACCGGCATAGGCGAAATCACACTTTTGCCAATCTCTTTCAGCAAAATCAGCGAAAGAGATCCATTTTTGATTTTCTTATCGTTTGTTGCACGCTGGGTTATTTCTTCTGCGGTATATGGGCATTGCACATTAATGTCATACACATCAAGTACATTTTTAATATCTTTATCAAAGCCGCTACCTGCTGCTTTTTCTATACACACCATTCCTGCGGCCACTGATTTGCCATGCGATATGCTATAATCGCTAAGCGCCTCAATTGCATGGCCCATAGTGTGCCCATAGTTCAAAATTTGCCTAATTCCATTATCAAACTCATCTTGCGATACAATATCGGCTTTTAGTTCAATACACCTTGCCACCACATCTTCAAGACACTCATCAAACCTGCCCTCTGCCAACAAATCAAAAAGTGCTTTGTCTAAAATACATCCGTATTTTATCACTTCACACAAACCATCAGTATATATTTCACGACTGAGTGTCGAAAACGTATCTGTATCACACACTACCAGCAACGGATGGTAAAAGCTACCTACCAAGTTTTTGCCGCAGCTTAGGTCTACCCCTGTTTTACCGCCTACAGAAGAGTCCACCGCCGCAAGCACCGTAGTGGGAATTTGCACATATGGAATACCACGCAGATATATCGAAGCGCAAAAGCCCACCATGTCGCCCACAACACCACCACCCAGCGCCACCAGCACATCCGAGCGAGCCACCTTATTCTCGGCTAAAAACTGTAAAATTCCACCTGCTGTAGCAAGGTTTTTAGACCGCTCGCCTGCCGAAAACACAAAGCTCAAGACCGAAAATCCGTTTTCCGTAAGCGATTTTTCTATCACTTCACCGTAAAGAGGATAGACAGTATCATCACTGATGATAACCGCCGTGCACGCATCTTTAACCTCTCGTATCAGTTTACCACAGGTGGCGATGCTACCTTTTTCCACCATCACATTGTAGCTTTTAGATACATCTACAAAAATTTTCTTCACACTCTAGCCCACCTTTTCTTTCATTTCCTTGCCTTTGCACAACAACGCTTTCAAACCTTCTTTATCGTTATTTTCAATAAAATCAGCATATTGCAACATTCTTTCGGCCAAGCTACGAATTTCAGGTACCAAAAACGGCTTGTTTTCCAAAAATAGCTGAGCCCACATTTCTTCGTTCAAATATGCTACCCTCGTAAGATCTTGATAGCTACCTCCGGAAAAGTCAGACTGCCTTTCTGCATACGTGCTTTGCACATATGCATTCGATACCACATGCGCCAGCTGTGATGTAAATGCAATGGTAGCGTCGTGTTCTTCGGCGTTTGAGTGTACAATCTTTTCAAAACCCAAACTTTTAAAAAATAACTCCAGCGCCGTCACCGCCACTATGTTTGTATTTTCATCTTTGCATAAAATCATGGTAGCGCCACAAAACAGTCCTTCTGATGCTGCTGTATAACCTGATTTTTCTATACCTGCCATGGGATGACCACCCACAAAAAAGCATCTGTTATCCTGGCAAAAAATAGATAATTCACGACAAATTGAACTTTTCACGCCTGCACAGTCCACAATCAACGTGCCGTTTTTCATGTGCTTTATATTTTCTTTCACATACGCAATAGTATCTTGTGGATACAAGCACACCACCACCATAGAGCACTCCTGCAAACTATCTTCCGTCAGTTCGCGACTAACCACTTCGTCCTCTATCGCTTTTGCCAGCACATCACTATTTTTGTCATACGCTAGCACCGTATGGTCTGTTTTCGCCGCAATTGCCTTGGCAATAGAACCACCAATCAATCCAAGTCCCACAATTCCTATTACTTTTTTCATTATATTTCTCCTAAGTAAAAGATTTCATTGTCTCGCGTAAGACACTAATTTGACCCGATAATTTTTCAAACTCCTGCATTGTCAAGGACTGTGGCCCGTCACAAAGTGCTTTTTTAGGATTGTTGTGCACTTCAATTATCAGTCCGTCGGCGCCTGCAGCCACTGCCGCCAAAGACATACTTGGCACAAACTTCGCATACCCTGTCGCATGACTCGGATCAATGATAATTGGCAAATGAGTTTTTTCTTTTAGCACAGGAATAGCCGATAAGTCTAGCGTATTCCGTACAGCTGTTTCAAATGTGCGGATGCCTCGCTCACATAAAATCAACTGGCTGTTGCCACCTGCCATAACATATTCCGCGCTCATCATCAGCTCTTCCAACGTATTGGCTAGGCCACGCTTCAGCAAAATAGGCTTTCCTGACTTGCCAAGTTCTTTCAGCAAAGTGAAATTTTGCATGTTGCGAGCGCCTATCTGGATGATATCTACATTTTCAAACAGCGGCAATTGCGCAAGATCCATCAGCTCAGAAATGATCGGCAACCCAGTTTCTTTTTGAGCTTCCAGCAATAAATCAAGCCCTTCACTTCCCATGCCTTGGAAAGCATATGGCGATGTTCTGGGTTTGAAAGCTCCGCCACGAAGTATATTTGCTCCATTCGCCTTCACAGAGTTTGCCACTTCGCAAATTTGCTCACGCGATTCCACCGAGCACGGTCCCGCCATGACCACAAAATTTCCACCACCTATTTTAGTGCCATCAGATAAGGTGATTACCGAAGACTCAGGATGAAACTTTTTATTTGCTTTTTTATACGGCTCTTGAATACGTTTCACACTTTGCACAATATCAAGTGAGTCAATCACATCAACATCCACCACCGAAGTGTCGCCTATTACGCCTATAATAGTCCGGCTTTCACCGTCTACTACGTTAATGCTAAGCCCCATGCTTTCAAGCCATTGACGCAAATTTTCTATTTGTCTTTCATCTTTTTTCTCTTTCAGTATGATCACCATAATGTCTATCTCCTTTTTTTGCCAATTTTAAATATAAAAAAATACCCGGGGTTCTTTAGTGAACCTCGGGTATATATGCAATAAAGTATTTTACTTTTCATATATCCGTTGTTGCAAACCAAAGAACACCTTATTAAACAAGCTAATAAAGTAAAAGTAAAAATAAAATCGATTGTTTGCAACAGTTATCATTATAAATATCCTTTTTAAAACAAAATATCTACCGGCTAGTGTTACCAGCCGTTATTATTAAATCACATATTTTTAAAAAAGTCAACATTTTATATTTTTTATGCACTCTTTACGCATCACACCATCGGCTCTCTCGCGCATAAATGCTTGTTATTTTCGTAATATAGTTTTTTATCTTCATACATTTTTTGGTCAGCTTCAGCTATCATATCTTGGATATCATCTACATTGTCACTCCATGTTTCACCGATAGATACCCGAATTGTATCATTGTTTTCAAACGCTTTACGTAAAGCTATCATCTTATCTTCAAACAATTCTTTTGAAATGCCGGCAGCAACAACCACAAACTCATCTCCACCCACACGAAAGACTTTTCCCGGAAAAACATTCTTCATTATGTCCGAGCATGCTGTAATCATCGCATCGCCACGTTTATGCCCATAAGTGTCATTAGCTATTTTCAGTCCATTAATATCCACAAATACAATTCCTACTGCCTCATTTTCTGAGCCTTTATACTGCTCTATTTCAACCTCAAAACTGTTTCTATTTTTCAGGCCGGTAAGATCATCAATAAATCCCATAGATTTAAACTTATCTAAAAGATATTGCCTACAATTATTCTTGTGATTATTTCCATTCGCAATTGCAATTGCAAAACGTTCACATGTGCCGTAGCCGCATGAAAAACAGTTGATATTTCGGTCTGCTTCTGTCAGCTTCCCAAGCTCTATATAAATATTTTCAAGGTCTGCATCTGTCAATGTTTTATATTCCACGCTCTTATCGTCATATTTACGCATGAAATCATTCAAATCCAAAGTCTCGTTAAATATTTTCACATACTTTTCTACATCACTTTTGTTTACCCGTTGCTTCTTTTGGTTTATCTTGAAGTCAATTTCGTTGTATCTTGCATCTTTATCAGTTCCTGTTCCTAAATTGCACCCATGCTCACAATTCAGCGCATCCACAATAAGCGGTACAGGCCGCTCATTTTTCAAGTCGTCCTCATACTGCCTGAAGTAATCTTCAATTACAAAAATACCTTCTATTTGCTTTATCCACACATCATCGCCTAAATACAATCTCACATTTTCACTAAGACCACCCGGCCTTGGAAAAGCAAAACCAAGCAACATATCCACGCTGTCAAACTCTGCTTTAGGATAACTACCGATGTCAATATTATGCTCTTTTATATACTTTGCAAACTTTGAAAACGTGACATTATAATGGATGCTATCATCTGTATTTGGATCTATACACTCTCTTTTTTTACCAATACATGGAGATAAAAACGCAATTTTATCTGTCACATTTTTGTATTTTTTCAGGTATATAGCCGCACACGCTACCGGGCTGTGCACCGGCGACAAATACTCTATCAACGAAGAATGATATTTTTCCACATGACTTACCACTACCGGACATGGCTGTGCAATCAATGTTTTTAGCTTTTTTTCGGTGATTGCCCTTATATATCCCCATGTGCAAATATTTGCACCATAAGATACATCATATATCAAATTAACACCCATGTGCTTTAAAAAACCAATGATATTTTCATAATCTTTAAAATTTGTCGCTGCAGCAGGCGCCACCACCACTGAGATAGATACGCCATTTTTCAAATCATCAAAAAATGTTTCTGTATCGTCTATATAATCCCTTGCTTCATGATCGCAAATGGCAATGCATTCACTACAAGAAATGCAACGTCCGTTTCGGATGAGTATTTTGTTCTCTTCTTCCACCCACACAGCTTTATTTGCCTTTGTAGGACATTTAAACACACATTTATTACATCCTTTGCATTTACTTTCTTCAGTATAAACAAAATTAAGCTTTTGATTTTCCATGCATATCATCCTCCTTTCAGCTTATTTGCCAAACAAAATAATCTTTATCATTCATTTACAGCCCAAGTATGACTTATAAAATAAGTGCAATTAGTAAGATTATATCAAATTATAAACTAAAAGACAAATATATTTTGTAGGTTATTGTAAGTTCTACACAACATCGGAACGTCTCCATCCAGGCAGCTTGCGACGACTATAAAATAAAAATAGCAGACCCAAAGTATGGGCCTGCCAACTGTATTTATCCTTTTTCAATTAAAAAATATGTTGTTTCAAAATCCTCTACCGTCATCGGTTTTGCATAGAAATAACCTTGTGCTGATTCACAGTTGACTTCACGAAGGAAATTCACCTGTTCTTCCTCTTCCACGCCTTCTGCCACAATATTCATACTAAGGCTGTGTGCTAATTTTATCACACCATCAATCACACACTCCGCCCGCTTATCCTCACGATTATTCACTAGGAAACTTCTATCTAGTTTTAGCGTGTCCACTTTAAAGTTCTTCAAAAGGCCAAGCGAAGAATACCCCGAGCCAAAATCATCAATAGCCACTGAAAATCCTTCATCACCAAATGAATTCAGCGCTTTTTCCAGTACATTTTCTTTATCAAGAACCACTGTTTCCGTCAGCTCTATTTCAATATACTTATGGTCGATTTTGTAACTATCAACAATATCTACAACTTCTTGCACGAAATTCGGGTTATCCAAATGCCTACGTGAGAAATTCACAGAAATCGGAGGACACTCGTACCCTTTATCAATCCAGTCTTTTGCCGTCTGGCAAACACACCTAAGAATATGCCGGTCAATTTCTACAATAAATCCATTTGCCTCAAACAATGGGATAAACTCATTTGGATACACCATGCTTCCATCACTCTGCACCCATCGAACTAACGCCTCGGCGCCCACCACACAACTATTATTTTGTAGGCTGATTTTTGGTTGCATATATGGCACAAACTCTCCATTTTTAAGCGCCATATTCATCTTGTCTGCTATTTCTGCTTGTTTCACCAGTTGCTTTTTGTAATTTTCATCATAATCCCAAATTCCAGCAGCACGTTTTACCTTTGCAATACTATGCGCCATGTTTGTCTTGTTTATTATTTCATTCACATCATTTTCATTGGGTTCTAGGAAATATCGCCCATACCTAAACGATATGCGGTGGTTTTTAATTTCCGGCACAGTTTCTTTAAAGTAACTTTCATAGTGAGCTGTAAGTTCTTCAAGACGCCCTAAAAACTCCGCCCTTCCAAAAAACATGAACTCATCTATTCCGCTTCGACAATACACAAAATCTTCTTCATTCACCGACGCGGCTGTTTTTTCAAATGCGCAAATAACTTTATTGCCCACATCAAAACTAAACAATTCATTTATAGCCTTAAAATTTTCCACATCTATCTTCATGGTGGCAAATTCACCGGTCGGATTTTTTGTCAGTATCTCTTTTACATCTTTTCTAAACTTCAGTATATTTGGCGCGCCCGTCAACTCGTCATAATACGCAATCTTTTCCATTTCTTTGATGCTTTTCATTTTAGAGCGTCCTGTTACCATCAAAATAATAAGCAACATCATGAACACCCCAACGCTAATAGCCGAGATGCTGTGTATCATAACTCTTGCTTCCAGCAGCACAGTATCTTTATCCGCTATCAGCACTATACTCCAGTCATTGATGTCAATAGGTGTGTATACACCTATAACTTCGACGCCATCCAGCATAAAGTGTACAACACCTGAACCTTTATTCACAAGATCTGATGTGATTTGCTCCACTGATTCGCCATCTAAAATTTCAGCCTCGGCTAACTGTTCAAATGGTATATAATCGTCTGTAGTGCTGAACACTTCCGCGCCGGTGTTATTGCAAATCAGCACATACCATTCATCTACCATCCCGTCAACAAGAACATCCTGAACACCTTTCAGCGAATACTCGCCAACCAAAACCCCGACTTCTTTACCGTCTACAATAACAGAAGCAGCAATATCTATCGTATCTTGGCCTGTTTTTTTCCGAGACATACATATCGGAGGTGGTATATACATTGTTTTTTGCTTCTTGCAGATATTCTGACTGCGCAAAGTTTTTACTCTCGCCTGTGGCAGATATACCATTTCCATGAAGATCAACAAAGTGCAAGTCATCAAACATGCTTATTTCCAGCTGTGACTTTAAATATTCAAGCAAGCTTTCCTCGTCATATCCATAAAATGAAATTGAATTTGCAATGCCTAAAATCCTATTTGTCGCACTTGAAAAATCCTTATTGATTGTTTGCCGCTCTTGCTCTACTTTTTTTGTTAGGTTATCTTTTATAGCATTTTCCAGCAGGCTCTCCATTGAAAAATTGAAAAAAAATAACGCAACCAGCAACATTAAAAACGCTACTGCCAGCCCAATAAATAAAGATTTTCTTTTTTTTGTGGTTTTATGATGCATTTAAGATCTCCATGATTTTAAAATTCATGCTATATTTTCTATTTTCTCAAAAACCAAATTATTAAAATATTTACTTTAACACCTATATACCCATTATATTTTAACTTATCACATTTTGAAACTTAAATCTATATTTTTTATCAAAATCTGCTCAATTAATCATAAAATATTTGTCAAAAAAACTATATAGTTTCACTAAAAATCGCACACCTATTTTCTCTACGCCAACCTGTTTTCACGTCATACTAATATCTTTTGACAAATTAATCTATATCGTATTACAATTGTATATTATATTGTTGCGTAACAAGGAGCTTAACAATGAAGCACATTTTTTTAAATCTGAAGCGTTTTGACATCTCCCCTGAAAAAGGTGGTGTCAACAGGCTGGCACCCATGCCCGATTGGGGCGAAACCATTGTTGAAAGCACTCAGGACACTTTAATATCTTACCCAAAGAATGTTGTGGAATTTGTTATGTACTTGCCCGAAGCGCATTTACTAAGTGCTACAAGAGCACTAAGGGATGATAGTCCTGTGCAAATAGGCAGCCAAGGTGTGTTTCGCCACGATACTGCCGTTGGTGGAAATTTTGGTGCATTCACCACACACCGCACTGCAAATTCCGTGTCACAAATGGGCTGTCGCAGCACCATTATCGGCCACTGTGAAGAACGAAGCGACAAAATGAGCATTTTGGAAATGGCAGGAGTAACCGGCAACAAAGCTTCATCTGTTGTAAACAAGATATTGAATGAAGAAATTAAGGCAGCACATGCGGCCGGATTATCCGTGCTTTACTGCATCGGTGAAAAAAGCGAAGAGTTAAACACTTGGGAAGACGTTTTAGGCGCACAACTTAACATCGGCCTTGACGGTGTAGATAAAAGCCGTGTGATAATTGCATACGAGCCTGTGTGGAGCATCGGACCTGGCAAAACTCCCGCCGATAAACCATATATTGAGAAAATAGCAAAATTTGTAAAAAAACACACCAATGGCCTTGATGTAGTATATGGCGGTGGCCTTAAGGCTGATAATGCAAAAATGCTGGCAAGTATCCCTGAAATCGACGGCGGTCTTATTGCTTTAACGCGTTTTGACGGCGAGATAGGTTTTTATCCTGAGGAATATCTTAAAATTATCCGCTTATACATGGAAGATTCATAGTGTCATAAATATTGCATTATAGCGAATCTACGCCGATATTTGCGAGTGGTAAAATCAGCCTATAACACATTCTAAATTAAAGTAATTTTGATTTTTAAAAAAATATTACCTGTAATCAATTTTCAGTGTCCAAGTTTTTTTGCTTACCTACGTTTCAAAGCATTTTCATGTACGTATATTTTCACAAACTTTACTGTCATTCTTCACAAAAATATCATTTTGTATTTCATTTTTTTGGTTGACAATGCAGTCACATTTCGATAAAATAAAGTATACAATTTACTTTTAATGATAAATAAACGAGGGGAATGATAGTTTTGAGCGTATGCTTTGAAGGTAAGTACTTGGCGCCTTTTATCCGTGAAGAAGAGTATGCGGATATTTGGCCTGCTGTACAAATGGCCCATGAAACTTTGCACAAAAAATGTGGCCCGGGAAATGATTTTTTAGGATGGCTCGATTTACCTGAAAACTATGACAAAGAAGAATTTGCACGCATTAAGCAAGCGGCGACCAAAATCAGGAATAACAGTGATGTACTGGTAGTCATCGGTATTGGCGGCTCTTATCTGGGAGCTAGGGCGGTGATGGAAGCGGTGAAAAGCGCTCAGTACAATCTGTCCTGTAAAGGTTCGCCGCAAGTTTTTTTCACTGGAAACAGCGTTAGTCCCGCTGCTTTAGGTGATGTAATTGCAATGTGCGAAGGCAAGGATATATCTGTAAATGTTATATCAAAAAGCGGCACTACCACAGAACCAGCCGTTGCGTTTCGCATTTTCAAAGGTTTGCTAGAAGAAAAATACGGCAAAGACGGGGCCAAGGAACGTATTTTCGCCACCACTGATAAAGCACGCGGAACCTTAAAAGATTTGGCCGATAAAGAAGGCTATGATACTTTTGTAGTGCCTGACGATGTCGGCGGCAGATACAGTGTTCTTACCGCTGTGGGGCTTTTGCCTTTAGCCGTGGCTGGCCTTGACATAGACGCATTGATGTCCGGCGCTGAAAACGCTATGAAGGAACTTAATAATTCTAATCCTACCAACCACTGCTATCGCTGGGCTGCTGCAAGAAATATTTTGTATCGCAAAGGCAAAGAAGTGGAAGTAATGTGTAGCTATGAGCCTGACTTCACTATGATGAATGAATGGTATAAGCAATTGTTTGGCGAGAGCGAGGGCAAAGATCAAAAGGGTATTTTCCCGGCAAGCTGCATTTTTACAGCCGATTTACATTCTATGGGCCAGTATTTACAAGATGGCAGACGTTTTCTTTTCGAAACGGTTATCAGGGTAAAAAATCTGCGCCATTCAGTAAATGTCCCAAACAGTGATATAGACTTTGATGGTCTTAACTATCTTGCAGACCAAAGTATATCCCATGTGAATGATATGGCGTTACAGGGCACTATTTTAGCACATAGCGACGGTGGCGTGCCCGTGGCTCTTTTAGAAACAAATAGCTTTTCTGAGCACGATATTGGATATCTTATTTATTTCTTTGAAAAAGCATGCGCTATTTCCGGCTATATTTTAGGGGTAAATCCCTTTGATCAACCCGGTGTTGAAAGTTACAAGAAAAATATGTTTGCACTGCTTGGCAAGCCCGGCTTTGAAGAGCGTGCCGCCCGCTTGCGTGAGCGTTTGTAATAATGCACAACTATAAAATTTGTTTTGGGAGGGTTCTTGAGTATGATTAGTTTAATTATTGGTAGCAGAGGTTCCGGTAAAACCAAACAAATGGTAGAGCGCATCAACGAGTCCATTAAAACAACATCTGGAAATATTGTTTGCATCGAAAAAGGTATGCAACTTACCTATGACCTTGACCACAAGTGCCGTCTTGTTGATATGGACGAGTATAATATTGCTGGTTACGACATGCTTTATGGATTCATTTCAGGTATTTTAGCCGGCAATTACGATATTGTTGAACTTTATGTGGATGGAATCTTAAAGATATTGAATCGCGATTTGGACGCACTTGGCAAACTATTGGAAAAACTTGATACGCTTGGTGGCGGCAATGTCAATTTCATTGTTACCGTATCAGAAAACGAAAGTGCATTGCCTGACTGTGTGAAAAAATACATGTAATCATAAAGAGTTTTTATCCGAAAGAAGGTAGGCCAATTGAGCAAAACGTTACATATACATAGGCTTTTGCGCGAAACCGGCCTTGATACATTCGGTGAAGAGGTATTTGATTTAAGTGGTGAAGATTACCTTGATTATTCTGTAAACGAGCCCGTAAGTCTGCAATGGAAAGCCGAGATCATGGGTGAATATGTACGTTTACACCTGTATCTTGTCGCTACACTTCATACCACTTGTGTGCGATGCCTTTGCGATTTTAACGAAGAGCTTATTGTTGAGCGTACATATGATATTTCAGCAGAAAATTTGCAAGGCGATTTTCCTGAGTATCCACGTGCAAAGGACGGAGGCCTTGATTTGGCCGAACTCGCATATGGTGAAATTGTCATGGATGCTCCAATACAAGCTGTCTGCGACAAAGACAATTGTCTTTTAGCGTGTTCTGTGTGTGGTGGCATCAGTGGCTATTGTATGTGCGAAAAAGATAGCACTACTGAAAGTGCCGGTGTCACCGAACAGGAGCAAGACCCTCGTTGGCAGGCGTTGCGAGATTTACTGCCTAAAGAAGAATAATATCGCCTTTAAAATTATTTCAAAACTTAAAATAGCGAAACCTCCACTTTGTTGTGGGTGTTTCGCTATTTTTTGCTGAAACAATATTCAAAATCTAATCATCTTCTTCCGACAGCAAAAATCGTAACATATCGCTCATTCTTTCCCTGCGTTCTGCCGCTTCCATCGGTGCAGGTAAAAACATCCCGTCTTTATAGCGGAACATGTCGCCACTTCGTGCATTTTGAGGTAACATTGAGCGTGGCACGTCTAGTGTTTTTTCGTCTTCACCCACCAAAACAACTTTATCGCCTATTATTCTATCAACAGAAAAAAGCATAATTACGCCACCTTTCCTTGCGTAGCATATGTAATGCCGCCATATCCGTCCGGTTTCACCACCACATGCCCATCCAAATCTGTACGAAGTATGGTAGCATTCACACTTTCAAACACTGCAAGCGGTTCTCGATGCGGATGCCCATACGAGTTGTCCTCGCCACAACTCACCACCACAATTTGTGGCGAGACTGCGCCTACAAACTCTTCCTCGTTACTGGTAGAGCTACCGTGATGCGCCGCCATGAATACATCTGCCTTGATGTTCGCTGCATCATTCAGCATCATTTTCTCGTTTTCTTTTTCACCGTCACCGGTATGCAAAAATCTCATTCCCTGAGCTTCAAACAAAAATCCCGACGATAGCAAGTTATAATTATCTTCTGTAGAAACACCTGTGTGAACCACGGTAATGCTGGCGTCGCCCAGTGGGTACATTGCATTTTCCGATACTTCAGTAGTAAACACATCTTTTTCCACCATGGCATTTAGCAAGTTTTCAAATGTCGATGTGGTGGGTAGCGGCGCCAAGTCAAGCTTTGGCAGTATCATTTCCTCCACATAAAACTCATCCAGCACCTTTGTCATTCCACCTATATGATCAGAATGCGGATGCGACATTATCATATACCTCAGCGAACTTACACCTGCTGCTTTCATATATGCCACAACTACATCTGCATACTCTGCCAGTCCTGCGTCGATAAGCGCAAACTCGCCGCCAGACTCCAGTAAAGTAGCCGAGCCTTGGCCGACATCGATAAAATGCACAGATACGTCACTGTCCGAGTCTACATACGGTATTTCCACCACCGGGTCCACACCAAGTATCTGGCGCATATACCCTTCAAACGAAGGCACGTACAGCATCAGCGCCGCAAATATCAGCACCAGCACGCCACCAACTACAGACGTCACTGCTTTTTTATATCTTGTTTTATATCTTCTTTTTCGTGCCATGCTATACTTTTTCTTTCATTATAATATCTTCCAGCTATTTTTTATATGGTTTTTTACCCTGTTTATTTCTGTCTTTTCTTTTACCGCTACCGCTATTATTTTTTCCTTTGTTGTCATACTTATCATTTTCGTTTTTACGTCTATTTTTCTGCGTGTTTTTGCCTTTTGAGTTCTTGTCACTGCGTGGGTTTTGTGAAGAGTTTCTTTGCGGCACACTGCCGCCTACCAGTAACGGGATTAAATCTTCCCTTTTTGCCATACGTAACGCTTTTGTGGCCATCACTTTGTTTTTAGGCAGATGCGGCTGTAAAAGCGCCCTTTGCATAGCTTTATCGTCTGCCGACTTTGCCACAAAAACAGCTTTTTCTGTATATGGGTCTATCTCGGTGTAGTACATGCATGTAGACACTGTACCCGGTGTAGGGTAAAAGTCCTGTACCTGCTCGGGACGCACCTTATTCTTTTTGAGATATTGCGCCAATATTACCGCATCTTTCAGTGTGCTACCCGGATGGCTCGAAATGAGATACGGCACTAGATACTGCTCTTTGCCCGCTTTTTTGCTCAAGGCATAAAACCGCTTTACAAACCTATCATACATTTCCACTGTCGGCTTTGCCATGGTGCTGAGAACCGCCGGTGCACAATGTTCGGGTGCTACTTTCAGCTGGCCCGACACGTGATATGCCACCAGTTCTTTAAAAAAGCTTTCGTCTCTGTCATGCAATAAATAATCATACCTGATACCACTGCGTATAAACACCTTTTTCACTTTTGGCAGAGCACGCATTTTACGCAATATCGACAAATACTCACTATGATCGATTTCCAGTTTTGGACAAGGCGACGGCACAAGACATTTGCGTTTTCCTCCGCATTTCTCGCCTTCTGTGCATGAAGACGACCTAAAGTTTGCAGTTGGGCCGCCTACATCGTGTATATATCCCTTGAAGTTAGGGTTTTGCGTCAACATTTTTGCTTCTTGAAGCAAGCTTTCCTCGCTGCGGCTTGTTACCTGCCTGCCTTGGTGCAGTGTGATGGCACAAAAATTGCATCCGCCAAAACACCCACGGTTATGAATAATAGAAAACTCTACTTCCTCCAGCGCAGGTATCCCGCCAAATTCATCATAAACAGGATGCCACCTACGTGTGAACGGCAAGGTATATATCTCGTCCAGCTCATCCCGTTGTAAGGGCTTTGCCGGAGGATTTTGCACTAAATATTGCGTATCGTTTTGCTTTTGAATCACAGGTTTTGCCGCAAACGGGTCTTGATTATCCATTTGTAGTTTACACGCTTTTGCATAGGCCACTTTGTCAGTTTTAACCTTTTCATATCCGGCACACTGCACATAACTTTGTGGCAGGCCATAAAACTCTGTAAGATACGCTGTGCCAAAAACATCGGTGATGGTCTCTATACTCTCGCCTTTTGCTAGCCGTGCTGCAATTTCGCTGATACTACGCTCGCCCATGCCAAAGCTTATAAGGTCTGCGCCGCTTGTAGCTAGCAAAGATGGCCTTACTGCATCATCCCAATAATCATAGTGTGCAAAACGACGCAAAGACGCCTCTACCCCTCCCACCACAAGCGGTACTGCTGGGTATAGTTGTTTCAGTATGCGAGAGTAAGTGTCCACCACTCTATCGGGACGAAGTCCCGCTTTGCCCCCGGGTGAATATTCATCAAACGTGCGCCTACGTTTCGACACTGTGAAGTGTGCCACCATAGAATCCACCACGCCACCCGATATCAAAAACGCAAGTTTTGGCTTTCCGAACACTGTAAAAGATCGTCTGTCGCTCACATTCGGCTGTGACAACATCGCCACTTTATATCCTTCTTTTTCCAGCATACGTCCCAAAAGTGCCGCACCAAAAGATGGGTGGTCTACATAAGCATCACCACATACCAGTACAAAATCCACCTCATTCCATCCACGTGCTTTTACATCTTCCATGCAGATGGGTAAAAATTCATTCATTTTTTATTCCTATACTTTATCAAAACCTGTTTATTTACGTCTTTTTTTGCGCACTATAACTACTATTGCCACCAAAGTTACTACTAAAACCGCCACTGCGGCAAATAAAAATCCATTGTTTGAAGTCACAAAAATAGATGTAGGCCCGTCCGCACCGCCAATAACCGTCATTTTAGTTTTCCTTTCGTGTCCTTTATGTTTTGCATGCCATTAATGACAATTTCCTATTTTGTGTGATTGATTACCATTTCTTGCCATGTTTCTCTGCTGATTTGCACCTGGCGAGGTTTGCTTCCGTTCGGCTCGCTCACTATACCCAGTTGCTCCATTTGGTCCACAAGACGTCCTGCACGGGCATATCCAAGCCGCAAACGTCGTTGCAAGCCACTGGTGGATATCTCCCCTGCATCCATCGCCAGTTCCACCGCCGCTACAAATGTTTCATCTTTCAGCAGTTCTGATGTGTCAAGTGTGCCGTCAGCATCAGGATCTTTTGCCGCACCCGTCAGTGTAACCTTATCCATTTCTGCAAGCACATCGTCGTCATATGACGCCGCCGCATGGTCTTTGATATAATTCAGCACACGTGTGATTTCTTTATCTTTCACAAACGTTCCCTGCACACGCACCGGTTTGTTTGCACCAATAGGCATAAACAACATGTCACCCATGCCAAGCAGTTTTTCTGCGCCTGCACCGTCCAAAATAGTGCGACTGTCTACCTGACTGGACACCGCGAACGCAATACGTGAAGGTATGTTACTTTTTATCAGCCCCGTGATAACATCCACACTGGGTCTTTGGGTGGCAACAATCAAGTGCATGCCTGCCGCACGTGCTTTTTGTGCTATACGGCATATAAAGTTTTCCACATCTTTACTTGCCACCATCATAAGGTCAGCAAGCTCGTCAATAACAATAGCTATATGCGGAATAGGCTCTACTTCATTGCTACGTTTCGCCATTTTATTGAAGCTATTTATGTCTCTCACGCCATATTCTGCAAACGTGCGGTACCGCTTTTCCATCTCGCTAACGGCATATCCCAGCGCCTTTGCCGCTTGTTTCGGCTCTGTCACTACCGGGATAAGCAAATGTGGAATACCATTGTATTCAGCCAGTTCCACCACTTTAGGATCTATTAAGATCAGCCTTACTTCCTCGGGAGAAGATGTGTATAAAAAGCTCATAATAATAGAGTTCACACACACGCTTTTACCGCTACCTGTGCTACCCGCTATCAATAAATGTGGCATCTTAGTAAGGTCTGCCACCACCACTTCACCGGCAATATTCTTGCCAAGCGCAATTGACAAAGGCGAGCTTGAGCCGACAAAGGTATTACTTTCCAGCAAGCTACGAATAGGCACACTACTTTTCACACGGTTTGGCACCTCGATACCCACTGCCGGCTTGCCCGGAATGGGAGCTTCAATACGCACGCCTGCCGCCGCTAAATTCAGCGCAATGTCATCGGATAGGTTTGTGATACGTGATATCTTCACGCCTGCTTGCGGCTGTATCTCATATCGTGTTACGGACGGGCCACGCGATACATCTAAAATACGTGTTTCCACGCCAAAGCTTTGTAATGTGGACACCAGTAAATCTGCAGTGTTTTTCATCTCGTCTCGTGCACCCACAATATTCTCTTGTGGTGGTGAGTCAAACAACTTCGACGGTGGATACGCATAAGGTATTATCTCCACACCTGTTCCGCGCATATCTTGCCCTTGTGCCGCGACATCACTTTTCACCTCGGCCGCTTTGTCCAGTAATTTATCCAGGCCATCTTGCCCTTGTGCATCTTCTTGCACATTTGGCTTCATTTGTGCATCTTCTGCTGCTATATATTCTGTTTCAATAACCGTTTTTGGCGCATCCGTCACCAGGCTTGCATCTAAAGTACTTGCAGGCTGCTCTACCGTATTTTCTTTATTAGACGGTGCTAGCTCTTGTTGTACTAATTCGTCCTCAAACAAATTTTGTACTTTAGGTGGTTCTTTTTCCGCAACATATTCCACATCCAACAAGCTGCCATGTGGCAGTTTACTCTCTGCACCACCTAAATGTACATATGGATCATCATTACCGAATAACAGCACATCTTTTTTGGTAGGCTGTGGTGTAGACTCCACAATAGACCCCGGCCCAAACGTGACAATAGGCATGAAATCGTCGCCCAAACCATATTCGGTTTCTGTCCTTGCTTGTTTCTCTGCCTGCGCAGGCGCTTCTTTTTTTACATCCGGTGTGCCAAACGTTCCGCCTGCGCCAACTTCTTGTTGCATTACTGTGTTTTGCGTACTTTTTATCGGGAACGGCTCCAGCGGAATATCCACTCTTTTATCACGAAACATATCCGAATCAAAAAGTGACGGTGCATCGCCCAGCGGCATATCAATATTTTTTTTGTTTTTAGGTGCCGCATTTGCGATAACGTTCACCTTTTCACCCTCTAAAGGAATATCTACAGCTCGTCTATTATGCCCATTCGCCTTATTTTCTTCTTGCCATAGCGCTTCTTGCGACACCTGTGGCATTCTGCGCCTTTGTGCATATGCTTTACTTGTTTCTTCTACTTCCTCTTCAAAATCTTCTTCTACTTCTTCAAATCTTTGGCTCCATTTTTCGCCCAGCCCACGAGAAAACCTGAAAATATCCCCTGGTGTAACGGAGGTAACCACCATGATAACAATAACTATAATTAATATCACTAATACACGTGATACCACCACTCCTGTAAGCGCCATCAATGTGCCACCCAGCAAAAGACCTAAAAGCCCACTACCGAGTACATTCTCATAGCCACTTGAGTGGGCTGTGCTAAGCACTTCAGTAAATGTCAATCCTTGCAAATCTTCTCCACTAAACACAAGCGCTGCGCTTGAAAGCACCACCAAAGACACCGTGCCCTTTATTACAGAAGCAAAAATAGGCTTTTCAAGAGCTATGCGTCCGGCCCAATAGGTAAGTAGCGGGCCAACAGCCCATGCAGCCGCGCCCAGCGCACCAAACAGCATGTTTTGGCGTATCCATGCCCAAACACTTTCGCCTTCTATCAGTGTAAGTATAATCAGCAAAACTCCGATGCCAAACATCAAAATACTCCAGCGCCTATCCAGCTCTGATTTCAGTACAGGCTTAGGTGCAGGATTACCTCGTTTTTGCGGTGATTTTGTTGTTTTTCTTTTTGTTGCCATTAACCTACATTTCTCCTATTTCACGTTTCTAAATATCATCTTCACGTATGTTTATAGCACTATGCTTATTTAAGCAGCCGTCGAGCTCGATATTTGTGACATGGACTCAGATGCAGCAGAAACCGAAGCCGCCACACTGCTTGCCATTTCAGAAGATGCTGACATTCCATCTCCCCAACCTGCTATATGACCTATAATGCCCAGCACAATAACGATAATTCCTAAAATCAAAGTGTACCATGCAAAAATCACAAACTTATTGCTAAGTACTAAATATCCGATAAGTCTTATCGCGCCATATCCCACCACTGCCGAGGCAACAACCCCTACCACCAGTGGAAGAAACTGCACTTCTGCATTTTCTGCTACTGCATCTGAAATTTCAAATACCACACCGCCCAAAATAGCAGGAATTCCTAAAAGAAAAGAGAACTTCACCATTATTTCTCTGTTAAATCCCAGTACCAATCCCGATGATATGGTGGCACCTGAACGTGATATGCCCGGAAATGACGCCACTGCCTGAAACACACCTATAATCATGGCGTGCATTGGTTTCATACTTCGAATCCCTGCCTTGCCTTTTGGTGCTTTACACGCTAAAAATAGCAATGCCGCTGTTATTAAGAAGCAAACACCTTCCACCACAATATCTGAATCCGAGGACACGTTGCTGACAAGTTGATTGATGGGCAAAATCAAAAACAGCGGTAAACACGCAAAAAACAGCATATATAAAAGCTTTCTATGTGTGTTATCTGTTTTGAATGTAAATTGACCCGAAAACAGCTCTTTGCAAAGCTCCACTACTTCTTTCGCCATTTTCCAAAGATCTTCATAATAAGCCGCAATAACCGAAGCCAACGTTCCTAAATGCAACATCAATGAAAAAAACAATCCGCCTTCATCGCCGGTGCCTACGATATATTGATATAATGAAAGATGTCCACTGCTACTAACAGGTAAAAACTCTGTTAGGCCTTGGATTATCCCCATTAACAGTCCATCTAAAATTGTCATTTAACCATCCTTTTAATGCCACAAACTAGGCAGTTTACATCAACATTTCACATTTATATACCAAAATTTATTATACCACATTTTACCCATAAGGCAAAGCGCCACATGATAAAACAACCCTGCTTTTTCACACTTGCAGCCGCTGTGCTCACACATAATTGACAATCCTATATATATACAGTATAGTAATTAGACAAAAGGTTGTTTTTTGTTACACACATGTACGTGCTTTTAATATATATTGGCCCTGTTTTTACAGAGGCTATTTTCTATTTTATATAGTATAGGAGAATGTTTATGAGTCAAACCATGGCACAAAAAATAATTTCTGCGCACCTGGTGGATGGGCAAATGTCTGCCGGGAATGAAGTAGGTCTGCGTATAGACCAAACCCTTACCCAAGATGCCACAGGAACCATGGCATATTTGGAGTTCGAGGCTATGGGCATCCCACGTGTGAAAACCGAGCTTTCCGTGGCATATATCGACCACAACACCCTTCAAAGTGGATTCATGAACGCCGATGACCATGCTTTCATTCGCACTCTTACAAAAAAAATAGGGGTACGATATGCACGTCCCGGATGCGGTATTTGCCATCAGGTACACCTTGAGCGCTTTGCCATACCCGGCAAAACCCTTATTGGTAGCGACAGCCATACCCCAACAGCCGGTGGCATCGGCATGCTTGCCATGGGAAGCGGTGGACTTGATGTAGCCGTGGCCATGGGCGGTGGCGCATACTATATCCCATACCCAAAATCCGTACGCATCGAGCTTTTGGGTAGCTTGCCTGCATTTGTCAGCGCAAAAGATATCATTCTTGAAGTACTGCGTCTTCTTTCTGTGAAGGGTGGCGTTGGTAAAATCATTGAGTATACCGGCGAAGGCGTGGCATCTTTAAGCGTTCCTCAGCGTGCCACCATCACAAACATGGGCGCCGAGCTGGGCGCGACCACATCTTTGTTCCCCTCGGATGAAAACACGCGCTTGTTCCTTGCAGCACAAGGTAGAGAAAAAGATTTTGCACCACTGTGTGCCGACGATGATGCTGTGTATGACGAGCGTTACACCATCGATCTTTCTACACTAGTGCCATTGGCGGCATGTCCGCACAGTCCCGACGCCGTAGTTGCAGTAACAGAGCTTTCACACATAAAAGTAGACCAAGTATGTATCGGCAGCTGCACCAACTCTTCTTTGGCCGATTTAATGACAGTGGCACGCATGCTGAAAGGTAAAACTGTGAAAGATACCGTTTCTCTCACCATCTCGCCCGGTAGTCGTCAAGTTCTTGAGATGCTAAGCGAAAACGGTGCTTTGGCAGACATACTCGGCAGTGGTGCGCGCTTGCTGGAATGCACATGTGGACCTTGCATCGGTATGGGTCAAAGTCCACCAAGTGGTGGTGTATCTCTACGTACTTTCAATCGTAACTTTGAAGGTAGAAGCGGAACTGCAGACGCGCAAGTGTACCTTGTCAGCCCCGAAGTTGCTGTGGCGGCTGCGTTATGCGGACACATCACCGACCCACGTACCTTGCCCGCAATAGATAGCTTTGATATGCCTAAAGAATTCACCATCAACGATAACATGATAGATTTGCCGGCTTCCGAGGCTGAGTATGAATCAGTAGAGATTGTTCGTGGCCCAAATATCAAGCCCTTGCCGCAAGCAAAGTCTTTGCCTGATAACCTCACTTTGCCTGTTCTGTTAAAAGTAGGCGATAACATCACCACCGATCATATTATGCCGGCCGGTGCAAAAATACTGCCTTTCCGTAGTAATATCCCCCATCTTTCTCAGTATTGCTTTGAAGGCGTTGACCCCAATTTCCCAAACCGTGCTTTAGACAGCGCAGACGGTGGATTTATCATCGGTGGTCAAAACTATGGCCAAGGCTCTTCTCGTGAGCACGCCGCATTGGTTCCGCTATATCTTGGTATTCGCGCTGTTATTGTTCAAAGTTTTGCACGTATTCATAAGGCAAACCTAGTCAACGCCGGTATATTACCGCTGGAGTTTGCAAACGAGGCTGATTTAGCCGACATCGGCGAGATGGACACCGTCACTTTAAGTGGTATTGTTTCAGGACTCAGCAAAGGCTCTTTAGTCCTTACAAACAATGCCACCGGCAAGCAAATCACTCTGAATTGCGACATTTCTGCTCGTCAGATCGACATTATCAAAGCTGGCGGACTTTTGAATTATACTCGTGAAAACGCAAAATAAATTCATGTTTTCTATTATCAAAATTTTCTTTATGCTTCGGAGACAAAAATGAACTTATATAAAAAAGCATCACTCTTAATTTTAAGTGTTGCGTTATTATTTTGTGGGTGTGCCGGCGAAAGTGCGTCTTCACGCTCCATAATCATGGCTGCACCCACCCAAGAAGGCGCAGCTACGGGGACACAAGACGATGCTTCTTCTACATCTGATATTGCCGAAACCACGGCCGAAGACGTGCCAATGAACCTTGTCAGTGCTGCTTCCGGGCTGACAAGCCTATACACCGGTAGCGAAAACGGTGGATACACTTTGGCTTCTTATGCCGATTCCACAGCTGATATTTTGTATTTCGATTATGCCACTTTGGAAATGCGCGCACTTGAAAACCCCTCAAAACAAGACACCTCTGTTTTAGGTGGTGTGGAAAACATTTCAGGTACGTTGATTCCAAAATATATTAGTGATAAACTATATTTATTCCATTTAGGTACAAACGATGCATCTCTTGGTGGAAAATCCCATCCTTCCATAATCCGTTTTGAGCCAGACGGCACTTCACCTTTATCTTGTATATTTCCAAGCGACTGGTCGTTTGTATCCCAAAGTGGTGTTTTGATGGAATCTTCCATGCTCTATTTTCTTATGAACCAACCTGTAAACGATAGCTTGTCCACTATTTTAGTTCAGCTTGATACCACCAGCATGACATATGAAGAAGTGCGTCGGTTCGAGCCCGGATATGAATACAGCATCAAGGGTCATTGGGAGATGGGCCCACTTGTACAAGTTACCACTGTGCTTCCGCCTGTAGACGATCCCAACTTTAACGAAGCATGGGAAAGCAGACAGTTCACATTATATGCCCAAGGCATGTACACAGGCATTGGACGTGAAGTCTTCTCATGGACACAATCTCAATCAGTAAGTGTACAAGATAATATTGTTTACATATGGGATGATGCCCAACTTGGTGTTTTACGTATTGACGCAAACACTGACGAGCAATATATACTGGCGCAAGGGTTTGCACCCAGCGGCTACGTTCAGGCCTCCATCAATAATACTATTGTAGACGGCAAACTACGCATTCAGTTTTCTACCAGCAACTACCTGGAAGATTACACGGTGGATATCGAAACAGGTGAGGCTCAAAATGTACCCTTGGATAGGCTTGGCGACAACATCACCATTTGCGCGGAAAATAGCAATTATTTCCTTCTAAGCTACGGTCAAGCGTGGGCAGACAAAACCAAAATCCCTTATATTACTGTTCCAGGAATGGATGACACCGCTACTGAAGGATATGCCAGCATGCTACAATATGCTCTTATTTCCAAGCAAGACTATTGGGATGGAAACCAAAACTTTATTGAATTTTCTGATTTGATTTTCAATGCAAAACCCAAATCAAATGGCTAACTTATATGCTTATTGCTTAATACTTATATCCGTCGTTTCTTCAACTATTTATATTAAATAATGGAGATTGGTATGCAAAACAACTCACAAAACAAAATTTCATTACCTGTTATCAAGCGCCTGCCTAGATACTATCGTCATGTTCTTCAGCTGCAAAAATCCGGTGTTTCCACCGTGTCTTCCAGTGACCTTGGAGCTTTTTTAGGCACCACCGCCAGCCAAGTGCGTCAGGACCTCAACTGTTTCGGTGGATTCGGGCAGCAAGGTGTAGGTTATCGTGTGGATTTATTGGCCTCAGCTTTGCATGATCTTTTGATAGGCTCTTCAAACTTATCCGCTATTTTAATAGGTAGCGGACGCCTAGGCAGAGCTATATCCGGGTTTTTAGACAACACAGTGCAAGGTTTCAGCTTGGTAGCTGCCTTTGACAACGCCGAATATCAAATCGGCACATCTCTTGGCAACTTAACCGTTCAAGACATCGCCGGATTGTCTGATTATTGTAAATTGCACCAGCCTCAATTGGCCGTTTTGTGCATACCTGAAAAAAGCGCTTCTGCGATGGCACCTACCTTGCTCACTTTAGGTTTGCAAGGATTTTGGAACTTTTCGCATTATGATTTTGCATCGCTGGCACCCGATCTTCCGGTAGAGAACGTTCATTTGGGCGACAGCTTGCAAAGTTTAGGTTTCAGGATGCGCCATACCGATATATAAACTTTTATACCACAGCTTTCAAATTTACATAAAAACATATAGGAGGATCTGTACATGGCTGAATTTAAATACGAAATAACACAACGCATCGCTGTTTTAGGCATCAACCCCAAAGGATGGGAAAAGCAACTAAACATGATTAGCTGGAACGAAAGAGACCCAAAATATGATATCCGTGACTGGAGCCCTGACGGCAGCAAGATGGGTAAAGGTGTTTCTCTAACCGAAGAGGAGCTTGTTACCTTGAAAAATATTTTAGAAGATTTTGAAATCGAATAATTTACACCCTATTATCTTTTATTAAGAAAGTGGTGTTTTATGGATTATAAAGCCGAATTTATCAAGCTGTTTGAAACGCATATCACACGAAGTGGCGCTTCAGAGCTTTTGGCATGGATGAAAACCACAGATTTTTTCACTGCGCCTGCATCTACGCGCTATCATGGCGCTTGTGAAAGCGGGCTTGTCATGCACAGCGTAAATGTATGTAATGTCATTCTTACACGTTTTGCACAACAAGCCGATATTGAAAGCATGGCCATTTGCGGATTACTTCATGATTTATGCAAAGCCAATTTCTACAAGTCAGGATTCCGCAATGTAAAAGATGACGCAAGTGGTAAATGGGAAAAAGTACCTTTTTATAGTGTTCAAGATGCTTTTCCTTATGGCCACGGTGAAAAGAGCGTCTTCCTTATCGAGCGTTTCCTGCGTTTAAAGCCTGCCGAAGCAGTGGCTATCAGATGGCATATGGGTGGTTTTGACGAAGCTGTGCGCGGCGGCAGTTATGCCATCAGCGAAGCTTGGCGTAACTACCCCTTAGGTGTCATGCTACACATCGCCGATCTTGAGGCCAGTTATTTGCTTGAAAAAGGTACCAGCCAAGTGGGAAAATAACATTACTATACAACAAATAAAAAACGTACAGGTTTTTCCTGTACGTTTTTTTATTTGTAACTATATTTATTATGGATTTTTATTATTCAAGATATCAATAATGTCTGAATAATAATCATCATCGCTACGAACAGTAGCATTTTCTGCATCATCACTATCAAATACGAACATTGGCTGAGCCCCGCCCGACAAGCTACCACCCACGCTATCAAAACCTGTGGCAACCACAGTGATACGCATAACATCGGTCATCTCACTGTCAAAAGTAGTACCCCAGATAATATTTGCATCAGGATGTGCCGCACCGGTGATTCTGTGTGCTGCAAGTTCCATGTCTTCCAATGTGACGTCCGGAGAAGAAGTGATGTTAATGATAACACCTCGTGCACCCGCAATACTTGTTTCCAGCAAAGGACTGGTGATAGCTGCTTCTGCTGCATCCTCTGCCATGTTACCACCTCTGGCCTCACCGATACCCATATGCGCATGTCCTGCATTACGCATTACACTGCGAACATCGGCAAAATCCAGGTTGATAAAGCTGGGCACATTAACCAAAGTTGATATACTTTCCACGCCTTGACGCAACACGTTGTCTGCCGCCGCAAAAGCATTTGCCATGGTTATTTTTTCTTGGCTTATTAATTTAAGGCGCTCGTTTGGAATAACAATCATGCTATCCACACGCTCTAAAAGCGCACGAATGCCTTCTTCGGCTTTTTGCATTTTTATGCGACCTTCAAAGCTAAACGGTTTTGTAACTATGCCAACCGTCAAGATACCTGATTCTTTAGCAATGTCAGCCACCACCGGTGCCGCGCCCGTGCCTGTACCACCGCCCATACCGGCTGTGATAAACGCCATTTGCGCACCTTTCAGTGCCGCTGCTATCTCATCGCGGCTTTCCTCTGCACTGCGCTGGCCAATTTCCGGGTCTCCACCTGCACCTCTACCACGTGTAAGCTTTGCTCCAAGCTGCACTTTTTGAGTAGATTGCGAGCTAAAAAGCACTTGCTGATCAGTATTCATTGTGATGAACTCTACGCCTTGCAAACCGTATTCTATCATGCGATTTACTGCGTTTCCGCCACCACCACCCACACCAACAACTTTGATATTAGTGACATTCTGCATCTCTTCATCAAGCACAAAAGCCATAACTTATCCTCCCTGCCACGATATATTTGTCTGTATCACCCTACCGGTCTCAATGCTACCAACCAAATACAATTGTCTTCGCTTATTCATATCCAAAAATATTATATCCTACACTATACATTAACAGAATTTCTCGTTATATGCAATACTTTTACTGCATGAAGAACACAAAATCTCTGTTTTTTTTCTTGAAATCGTCATCTAAACCACAAAATATAGTATCAACATCACTTTTCTTCGAATTTTGCGAAACTTACTGCGGCATAAAGTATCCGTTACCTGTTGCTAAATAATACTGCATATCAAGTGTTCCTGTGTCTTCCGGCATGACAAGACCTTGTGTTGTGTCAGTAAGTAGCACATGCGTAACCTTAAGCTTTTCTGAAAGGCCTGTTCTTGCGCCCAGCTTCACTGTCACACGATTTTGCCAACCAAACTGTATGTCCAGTGGATTTTCCACATTAACCCAGTTGACGTCTGTTATGCCGGCTTCTTTCAGCTCATCTAGCAACTCTTTAAATGCATCAAAACTTTCTTTTGCAACTTCCGGGTCGGTTTCTTGTTCTTCTTCGTCTTCTTGTGGCTGTTCTTCTTGCTCACTTAAATCGGACGCATCGTTTTGTGCGTTTTCAGAATCGTCAACATTTTCGCCATTTTCGGAACTGTCTGCACTTTCGTCGTCTATACTTTCATCTTCTGAATTTTCAACACTCTCGTCGTCTTCACCCTCTGCAGCCTCTTGTTCAGCTTCGGCCGCAGCTATTTCCAGCGCTTCTTCAGGTGTCGGCAGCGGTGGCGGCACATCACCTTGTCTTTGTTCGTCTTCACTTTGTACTTGTTCTTCTTTTTCTTGTTCTTCTTGCGCCACAGACACAGCATCCGCCACTTCTGTATCAAATACCAGCTGGCTACCTACATCCGCTCTTATATATTCAAGGCCTTCTATCTTAATCAAATCCGTTGGCTCGGTTTGTGCTTTGCGCAACACTTTATAGCTTTCACTTAATACCACAAACTCTTGTGAAATCTTTAAATAATACACTTCTACTGCGGGAGTCACTTCAAACACCACTGTAGACGGCGGCCTTCTTCCCACCGATATTGTTTCTATGTACGGCAATGCCGCCTGCATACGCTGCTGAACATTTTCAGCTGAAAAACCATATAGATTATCGCCCACGCTATATCCAAATGCCGCCACAAGTTCCTGCTGTGTATATGGGCTTTCTCCCCTCACATCATACCTTTGGATTTTAAACAAAAATGTGACAGACAACCACACGCCTATCCCTATAATAAACAAAAGACCGATAGCGGCCATTATTTTTCTTTGTCGGCGTCTTTTAGCAGGTTTTGCCGGCTTTGGACTATTATTTTGCTGTTTTGTCTTTTTTGCCGGTTTTGTATTGCTTGTGGCTTCTGTGTTTTGATTCACGCCCGGATACATAATTACGTTATTGTCTTTTTGAGTGATTACATCACTTGTATTGGCATTATTTCTTTGTTTCCTTGTAGTTTTTGTTTGTTTTGCCACTCTACGTTTTTTCGGAGATGCCTTGCCATTTTCTTTTTTTTTCATTTTTGCAAAACACCTCCATTTCTCCAAAATACGCAAAGTAACTTACTTATTTTCACACAAATCTTCCAATGTATCTATAATTATTTCCAAAGCTTTCGGCTGAGCCAAAGTATGCGCCGCCTCGCCCATACTTTTAAGTTTATTTTCTATGCTCGTCAATACATTTACTGTATCAATCAAGCCCTCGTCCGTCAAATCTTTTTCTTCTATCACATTTGCCGCATTGGCATTTGCAAATTCCATGGCGTTGTGATATTGATGATTCGCTGTCACATTTGGCGACGGTATCAAAATAGACGCCCTGCCCACCATTGCCAGTTCTGCCAAAGTAAGGGCTCCAGCACGACTTATTACTAAATCTGCCGCCGCAAGCAACTCTGGAAGATTGTCTATATATTCTTTTATCACAAAACCATCTTTACCGTTTATTCCTTTTTCCTCTGCCAAAACAGCAAAATCTTCCTTTTCTATGCTGCCTGTAGCATGTATATGTAAAAACCCACCTTTTTTTAAGTGCCATTTTGCGAGGGATGCAACCGCCTCATTCAAACGCATTGCGCCAAGACTTCCACCATAACTGACAATCACTATGCGGTTCTCTGCGCTGAGCTGTGCTCTGGCTTTATCTCTGTTTACGTGCATAAACTCTTCACGCACCGGGTTTCCACATACCACAGTTTTATCTTCTGCCTCTAGGCGCTTTTTTGCGCTTTGTGTTGGAGCAAAAACTACATCCACATACTTTGCCAGTATGCGATTTGCCACTCCCGGATATGCGTTTTGTTCATGTATGGCCGTTTTGTATCCCATCTTTGCTGCCTTTTGAAGCAACGGACCACTTACGTAACCGCCTGTACCTATGACCAAATCCGGTTTCACTTGCTTTAAAATACGCGCAGAAGCGGCCGACGCAAACGTCAGCTTCCACGCGGCTTTTATATTTCTTATTAACGCTTTCGGCTTCATGCTACGCTGGATTCCCTGCACCTCTATATGATGAAATGGATATCCCGCCTTTTGAACCAGCCTATATTCCATGCCTTGACGTCTTCCGGCAAAATGAATTTCGGCATTTTCATATCGTTGCTTAAGGCCTTGTGCGATAGCAAGCGCCGGATTTACATGCCCGGCCGTACCACCGGCCACCAGCAATATTTTCATCAAACAGCCTCCCATATCGGAGTTTGTTCTTGTTTTTCAGCTTCTGCTTCCGCCTCCATTTGTGCTTGTTTTCGGCTTTCCAGGTTTACCCTGCGAGCTACCGACATCACAACACCCATTTGACCTAAAATCATAACAAGTGAAGTTCCGCCATAAGAAAAGAACGGAAGAGATATGCCCGTAGCCGGTATAGCGTTCAAATTCACTGCGATATGCAAAAGCGCTTGAAGAGTAACCTGAACTGCTACACCTATCACTAGCATAGAAGCAAATTTATCTTTTGCCTTCATGGCGATATACACACATCTGCCCAAAAGTAATAAGAATAGAATAATTACTACCATCGCACCTATCATGCCCAATTCTTCGCAAACAATAGCAAATATATAATCGTTATACACTTCCGGCAAGTATAAGAATTTCTGTACGCTCTTGCCTATACCCACGCCGTTTATTCCGCCACTACCAATAGCAATAAGACTTTGAATTGTTTGGTACGAGTCCGAAGGGTCAGCCTCAAACGGATTTTGCCACGTTTGTATGCGATCCATAGCATACCCTAATTGCTCTGGAAACTGTGTAAGTGCTAAATACACCGCCAAAATAGCAATGCCACCCGCAAGCAAGAAATATTTTATAGATGTACCACCGGCAAACATCATGGATACACCTATACCTATTATCAAAATAGTACAAGACAAGTGCGGCTCGGCAATAAGTAAAATAGATGTTATACCAAGCAAAATCATGAACGGCAAAAATCCATACTTAAATGTTTTAATACGCTTTTGGTTGGCCGCAATAATACTGGAAAACGCTAAAATAATCGCAAACTTACTAATTTCACTGGGCTGAAACCCTTGTGTTTTGCTGGAATTAAGCCATATCCATCTGCTGGCATTATTTTTTTCTTCCATGAATAATACTATTACCAATAACGCAATTGCAAATATCATTAGTGGCCACGCAAACTTTTTCAAAAGGCGATAATCTACCAGCGAAGCAAAAAGCATAGCTCCCACGCCTAAGACAGCATAACTTATCTGATCTTTAATAAACGTAAAGCTATCTCCCCTGTGTAGATATCCCGACGGATACGAGGCAGAAAACAGCATCACCAGTCCAAACAACAGTAATATTATCACAATACTTAGCAGTGGTATATCCATTGCACCAAACCGCAATTTTGTGTTTGGCTTAGTATTTCTCGGCTTCATTTGTTCCATCTGCATATTAGTCCTCGCCATTTATCATGCACCGCCTTTCTTGTAGTTTTATGCCCATATTACCGCATACATATATGTAACTATCACACTAGCTATACTCACAACACTAAACACTGCACAAATTTTCACTTCGCTCCAGCCACACATTTCAAAGTGATGATGTATGGGTGACATCTTAAAAATCCGTCTACCTACGTGGTCTTTAGAAAACCTTCTTGTTAGCTTGAAATAGGTTTGTTGTAACATAACACTGCCCACTTCTATAAAATATATAACCGACAATATTATTAAGATGTCCACCCTGCCCATGCCGAAGCCTAAAGTGATCACCGCACCACCCAAAAACAAGCTTCCTGTATCGCCCATGAACACTTTCGCCGGATGAAAATTCCAAAACAAAAATCCAGCACATCCACCCACCAAAGCAGCTGCCCATGTAGCCAAATACCACTCAGAAAACGCGCTGAGTAACAATAAAAATCCACCCATTACCCAAAAGCTTACAGAAGTACACAAACCGTCCACACCATCTGTCAAATTAACCGCATTGTTAAGCCCCATCATAAGCAGCAAGCTTAGCGGATAAAACAAAATACCAAAATCTACAGAGCCTAAAAAAGGGATTTTCACTATGGTGGACAGTCTATCCATCATATATAGGCTTGCTAAAAACGCAATACTGACCAGCGCTTGCAATATCAGCTTTTGTTTGCTTGAAAGGCCTAAATTTTGTTTTCTAACTACTTTTAGGAAATCATCTATGAACCCTATCGCGCCATATCCCAGTGCTATCGGAATACACAATAGTAGCATTCGCCATTCATCTGTATCATTTCCTGCCGAAAATAAAATAGGATACGCCAGCACCACACCTATTACACTTCCCAAAACAAACAACATCCCACCCATTGTAGGTGTACCTTGCTTGTCTTTGTGCCAAGCCGGCCCTATCTCGTTTATTGTTTGGCCAAATTTAAGCTTGCGCAAAAAAGGAATTATCAAGAAACCGGATAAACCACTTATCGCCGCAGCCGATATTGCCGCTATCAATATAGCTATCCGCTCCATGTTTTTTCCTCCTTTACTACATTCTAGCCATTCACAAACTTTTCCAATATCTCTTCAAACTTCATGCCTCTGCTGGCTTTTATCAGCACAGCGTCTCCACTTTGTGCTATTTGTGTCAGTTTTTCGGCAGCTCTCTTATTATTAGTGCACACATGCACTTCCACGCCGCTTTTTTTCGCTTCTTCAGCAATTAACGAAGCCAGTTCGCCAACGGTGATAAGAATTTTTACTCCATTTTTTGCGGCAAACTTACCCAGCTTGCGATGTGCGTCTTTCCTAACTGCGCCAAGCTCTAACATGTCACCAAGCACTGCAATATGTTTTCCACCACACTCTATCTCTGCCAAAGTTTCAATCGCAGCTTTCATAGAGTCCGGCCCTGCATTGTAGAAATCTTCCATCAAGGTAACGCCATGCACCATTTCGATTTTTTGACGGTTTTGCGCCGCCACATATCGTTCAAGCGATCTTGCCACCTGCACAGAACCCAGACCCATACGTGTGGCTGCTGTATATGCAAGCAGTGCATTTTGTACATTGTGCTTGCCAATAGTCGGAATAAATGCATCGTGCGTTCCATACTGTTTATCTACTATTGTGAATTTCAATCCATCTTTATGCTTTTGTATGTTTTTACCCAAAACATCACATTCACTGTTTGCAATCCCTGCCGTTACCACTTTTACATTTTTCGGTTTTTGTGCTTTCCAAAGCATTTCATCGTCTGCATTTAGCACAAGTGGCGAGCCTTTACATAGTCCTTCGCTTATTTCCATCTTTGCTTTAAGTACATTTTCCACACTTCCGAGCGTTTCTAAATGCATCTGGCCTATTTTTGTGATTATTGCACATGTGGGCTTTGCCGCCATTGTTAGTTTACGAATTTCTCCAAGCCCCTGCATACCCATTTCTATCACGGCATACCGTGTGCTGTTTGAAACACGAAATAATGTTTTTGGCATACCAAGTTCATTGTTTTGGTTACCCTCTGTTTTAACAGTTTCGCCGAACTCTGAAAAGATCGCTGCGCAAAATTCCTTTGTGGTAGTTTTTCCCACACTACCCGTCACCGCAAGCAATAGCGGCGAGAACATATTGCGATAATTTTTACCCATACGAATCATCGCATCTAAAACATCATCTACCACAACTATTTTTTGAGAAGGCACGTTTTCTATTGCATGCTGAGCCACCACTAATGCTGCACCTTTTTTCAAAGCATCTTCGGCAAAGAGGTGTCCGTCCGTCCTCTCGCCTTTGATAGCCACAAACACATTACCTTGTTTCACATGCCTGTTATCTGTTACCACGTCTGTGATTTGTATTTTTTCAGGTGCCTCATTCCAAAGGCCTTGCAACAATATTTTCGCTGATGTCGCCCGCATTATTTCCCCTTTTTGCCGGTAATTTCGCTTTTATCTTTTACTCGCTTGGATTTTACAGTAAAATACCAAGATAATTTGCTCCTGCCGGATCTTGCCTGCCACCGTGCTCATGAACCTCGAAGTGCAAGTGAGAGCCATAACTATTTCCGGTGTTGCCCATACCGGCAATAGTTTCACCTGCCGTTACCGACATACCCACCCCAACATATAGCTGGCTGTTATGT
Organism: uncultured Oscillospiraceae bacterium; assembly: GCA_964370155.1. GTDB lineage: Bacteria > Bacillota > Clostridia > Oscillospirales > Ruminococcaceae > JAAYCI01. The sequence goes on along the minus strand of CAYJIC010000001.1, from coordinate 22,057 downwards.
GCATATAACGTACGGAAACCTTGACCATGGTCCACAACTATATAATATCCATAACTGTAGTGCCATTCAGCAGTTATAACCACACCTGACGCCGCCGCCAAAATAGGTGTGCCTTCAGGACCGGGCATGTCTATACCGTAGTGTCCTCTGGTACCGCCCGAGCGTGGATCGCCATACCAACTACTTACGCTTGGTGCTATGCCTGTGGGCCACACAAGACTACCTGAATAGCGTACACTGCCGTCACCTGCCTGGCTACCACTTTGCTGAAGTTGTTTAAAAATACGCTCATATTCTGTTATCAGTGCATCAATCTCTTCTTCGGTAGCAGCTACCATGTCTTGGCCTTGTGCTATCTCACTGTTCGCCGAGGCGATCAAGCTATTCATCTCGTCCATCTTTTGGCGGCTCCAGTCCCTATCTACTTGTAGCTGGGCCAGTTCTGCTTGCAACGACGAGAGCAACGCTTCAAGCTCTACTTTCTGAACTTCTAGCTCTTCTTGCTGTAAAGCTAATTGTTCTAATGTTGCGGTATCGTTTTCCGATATACGGCGCATTGCATCTGCTGCTTGGATAAACTCTGCAAAAGAATTCACCGAAAGCAGTGTTGATATCATAGCATTTGTGCTGTTCATGTCATAAATAGCACGCAGCCGTTCTTCAAACTGCTTTTTATTTTCTTCAATACTTTGCATAGTGACAAAAAGTTGCTCGGTTTTAAAATCCAGCTCTGTAAGCGTCACACCAATTACATCATCTTTTTCTTCTATCAAAATAGCTAGTTCATCAAATTGTATTTGATATTCCGCAAGGGCAACCTCTGCAGCATCACGGTTATTCTGATTGGCCAAGATATCGGCTTCCAGTGCTTCCATCTCTGCTTTTTTTGCGTCGATTTCAGCTTGAATGTCTTCAAGATCACGAGCATATACTTCGCTGGGTATTATACACACCAAAAAACATACCGCAAGCATAAGCGACAACATCTTTATCCATCGATTATTTTGCTTGTCTTCGCATATTTTTTCTATTTTTGACACTTTAGCCATTCTTCTACCAGTTCCTTTTCATTAAAATACACTGTGTAGCCATTCATTGCTTGATAATCTTCATGACCTTTACCACATAATAATAGCATATCACCCTTATTCAAGCTGTCAAGCGCTATTAAGATAGCCTTTTTCCTGTCCTCTTCTACATAATACACTTTTTTTGACGATTCAATGGCTTTTATCGCGTCTTTCATGGTACTTTGTATTGGCTCACTACGTGGGTTATCCGCTGTTATAAAAATTTCATCTGCCCATTTTGCTACCGCCGCACCCATATCAAACCTCTTCTTTGGATCCCTGTCTCCGGCACATCCAAAAAGCACCGCCAACTTACCATTTGCATACGGTTTCATCGCCCCACAAAACTTTTCAAGTCCGTCTGCTGTATGGGCAAAATCACGAATCACGGTAAAGTCTGTGCTGTGTAACACTTCGCTACGTCCTGCCACACCTTTCACTTTTTTCAAAGCATCTACAGCGACGGCGTCAGAAAGCCCTAATATCACCGCCGCACCAAGCACCGCCAATGCATTTGACACCGAATATTTGCCCGGTATAGCAAAATGTGCTTTTGCTTTATTTTCTTTGTTGCAAAATTCGAAATCCACGCCACTCGCACTGTACGCAATATCTTCAGCTGTGAAATCAGCATTTTGTCTTGCGACAGAATAGCTGTAATTTGTCGTGCATACCGACTCTTTCAACAACTTTTGTCCCGCTTCATCATCTGTGTTAAAAACGCCTCTATCGCTTTGTGAAAACAATATTTTTTTTGCCTTGTAATATTCTTCCATCGTGCCGTGATAATCAAGATGATCTTGCGATAGGTTTGTAAACACCCCAAGCGCGAACCTTAAACCCGAAAGTCTGCCTTGATCAAGTGCTTGGCTGGAGGCCTCCATCACTGCATGAGTACATCCCGCCTTCACCATACGATCAAGTAGTGCCGCCATGTCAAACGCTTCGGGCGTGGTAAACTTCGCCGGTATAAACACATCTGCAATTTCGTTGCCGTTTGTGCCAATAAGTCCACATTTAACACCTGCGTTTTCCAGCGTTTGTTTTAGCATGCCGGATACTGTGGTTTTTCCGTTTGTGCCACTTATCCCAATGAGTGTCAACTTTTTGGCAGGATTGTCAAAATAGTTCTGACATATCACCGCATATGCGCTACGGGCATCTTTTACCACCACTTGATTTTCAACACCCGGCAGCATACGTTCTGTAACTATAAGGCCTGCACCCGCCTTTATAGCCGTACTCACATAATCGTGCCCGTCTGTTTTTTTGCCTTTTATGCACACGAACACTGCGCCGTAAGTTACTTTTCGACTATCTTGCGCCACTGTGCTTGCTTGTCCTTTTGGGAGTTTTCCGGTATATTCTACGCCGTGCAACAGCTGCTGATATTCCATATACCGTGCCTCCCTTTACAGTTATTCTACCACTCGGGTGTTATCTTCCACTTCCAGGGTCACTGTGCTACCTTTAAACACCTGCGTGCCTGCCTCTAGGCTTTGTGTTCCGATTCTGGCAGCTTCATTATCGTCCGGAGCACCCGTAGTTAGCACATTTAGACCTACACTCTTGGCCAGCTCGATGGCATCTGCCGGCGTCCTGCCTGAAAACGTTGGTACTGTCACCATTTCTTGCGGTATAGACACATCTGTGTACAGCACCACTTTGCCGGCATACGGTATTTCTGTGTAAGCTGCAGGACTTTGGCCCACAACCACGTCTCCGTCGCCTATTACTTCATAGTCAAGTTCTAAGTCGTTTAGTTGTTTTTGTGCTTCTTGCACGCTTTTTTCTGTGACTTTCGGCAGCTGAACAGTAGTGCGCGCCAGTTCTGCATCGGTGTCAAACACTGCGCTGTAACCCATAACCTGCAAGCTGTCCACCAATACATCACGTACATAAGGGCCTACCAAACGTCCACCAAAGAAGTTGCCCATTGTAGTGTCTTCCGGCTCGTCCAGCGCCATAAGCACTGCAATTTGTGGGTCATCCGCCGGCGCGAATCCTAAGAAAGAAGAAACATACACTTGTGGTGCATCTTCGGGAAGTTCTGCCATAACGTCCAGTTTTTGGGATGTGCCGCTTTTGCCGCCAATGCTGTATCCGGCTTTATACACCCAGCTACCACTTGAAGAATCCGTGACCAAATCTTCCAATGTCTGCGCTATTAATGCCGATGTTTCTTCTGATATCACCTGGCGTTTTGTGATGGGCTCATATTGTTTTACCACATTACCATCTGCGTCCAGCTCTCTGTCCACAATATAAGGTTGCATCAAATTTCCGCCATTTATTGCAGCACACACCGCTGTGATCATTTGCACGGCTGTGTATTTATGACTTTGGCCAAAAGAACAACTGGCAAGCTCTACCGGTCCCATTTCATCTTGTTCATAAATCAAGTTTTCAATAGCCTGCAAGCTGGGCTCGCCCGGTAGATCTATTCCTGTAGGCTCTGTAAAGCCAAAGGCTGTCAAATAATCGTACCATATATCAACGCCCATTCCTGCCGCCATTTGGATAAACGACACGTTACAACTTTCTATCAGCGCTGTACTCAAACTTATATCTCCGTGCGCCGTGGGCGGATCTCCCGCACAACTCATCCAATGGTCAGCCACCTGAGTTTGCGCTCCACACGAAAACGGGCTATCTAATGTGTACAGTCCTGAGTCAAGCGCTGCAGCGGCCGTGATAACCTTAAACACACTTCCGGGCTCATACGTATCGGCAAGTGCTTTGTTACGCCATTGTAGAGTCCTCGCCTCGCCTTGGGCTTGGATATATTCTTCGCTACCTTCCGTCATAGACTCAAGCATTTCCAAGGTGTCTATGTCCAGTATATCATACGGCTGGTTTGGATCATAACTTGGATACACAGCAAGACCTAAAATAGCGCCTGTGTTCACGTCCATGGCAATGGCAAACCCACGCTTTTGAGCATTATTTGTTTCCACTGCATCACTTAGATATTTTTCCAGTATCTGCTGAATATCACTATCCATCGTCAAAACAATACTGTTTCCATCTTCTGCAGGGTATACGGTGCTTTCTTCTCCTGTGGCAATCTCGCCACCCCAGCTGTCTCTCACTATAGTCATGCTACCCGGTATTCCCGAAAGCACATCTTCATATTGACTCTCAATACCCTCAAGACCGTTGTTGTCATCTCCCACAAACCCTAAAACGGTAGAGGCCATTTGCTCATATGGGTAATAACGTTTTGTATCTTCGGTCAAATAAACGCCTCTGAGATTATATACGTCTACCGCCTCACGAATGGCATCGGCTTGGTTTTTTTCCACTTTACCTTGTACTTTATAATACATGCTTTCTTTGTTTGACAGTCTCTCATACAACACTTCTTCATCTAGCTCAAGTATACTGGCGAACTCTCTTGCCGCTACCATAGCCGGATCTTCACCTGTATATTCACCTGCTTCATCCATAATATTACTCTGATTTAACGCTTCCGGACTTGTCTCAACAGTCCATACTGTAGCACTTTGTGCCAACAACTTCATATTGGCATCGTATATGTTTCCACGTTGTGCCGGAATTTCTATACTGGCAAGTTGCTGTCTTGCCGCCAGAGACTCCCACTCAGATGCTTCACTTACTTGTAGTTGAAACAGCTCATAAAAAAGCATGGTGGCACCCACTACAAACGCAAACACCAACACTATACTGCGCAGCCACATTGGTCGCTTCGCTCTTTTTTCTTCATTGTTTTTTTCAGTATCGTGCTGATTATTCAAAGCTATAGTCCTCCTGCAACAAGCTGTTTTTCTGAGTTTTCCCAATTTGTGTGTCTCGGTTTATGGCTGTATATACTCCCAAAAACTCAAGAAATTCGCTTTTGTATCATCAAAAAATTGCTCTACCGGATTTTTCTTTAGCTGTATTCCGGTGTTTTCATCCACTCTAAAATACGTCACTTGGCCGCTGTTCATCCTGACAAGCCCCATGTCCGACGCACTTTTTTCAATATTTCTCACACTACTTTTATTGTCCATCTCAAAGCTTAAGTAAGCGTACAGTGCCTCTTCTTCAACTAATTCTTTTTCTTTTTGCGTTATTTGCGCCTGTAGCTCTGTCACCGTGGCCTGAGTATACAACACCGCACCTATCAAGCACACCAGTACCATAGCGCAAAACAACATTTTCATCATACGCATCAATTGCATTTTATGCTCAACATCTTTACGGTTCACCGTCGAAACTTTTATCACTTTAGCTTTTTTTGCCTTGGGTGCAAAATGTTCTAAATCGTATGCAACTTGCGCCATGCCAACACACCCTCTCTTCATTCGTTACAATTGTTTATACTTTTTCAATCACACGCAGCTTAGCGCTGCGACTTCTTTTGTTGTTTTCCAGTTCTTCTTGCGTGGCCACCATCGGGTTTTTCCCTACAAGTTTTCCCATCGCCTGCCCACCACACACGCATATAGGCAAATCCCTTGGACAAGTACATGCAATGCACCACTGCCTAAACTGCTGTTTTACTATTCTGTCTTCCAGCGAATGAAAACTTATCACTACCATACGCCCTTTCGGACTTAGCATTTCAAACAAGCTTTTCATTGCCGATTCCAAAACATCCAGTTCTTCGTTTACCGCAATTCTTAAAGCTTGGAAGCTTTTTCTTGCCGGATTTTTAGCGCTCCGTCTTCTTTTGGGGGGCAATGCCGATAAAATAACTTCTGCCAATTGAGCCGTTGTCACAATAGGGCTCTCCTGCCTTTGCATCACTATCTTTCCGGCAATTTGCCATGCATCTTTTTCTTCGCCATATTTTCGTAATATATCGGCTAGTTCTTCCCTTGACAACTCCGCCACCATGTCTGCGGCGCTTGGTCCGCTTTGGCTCATGCGCATGTCCAGCGGTGCATCATCGTGGTAAGAAAATCCCCTCTGCCTTGTGTCCAACTGATGAGACGAAACTCCTAAATCAAGCAAAACACCATCAATTCTTTCAATCCCGCGTTTTTCAAGCTCTTCTTTTGCATATTGAAAGTTTGATTTTATCACCTCGGCAGGAAGCCCCATCAGCCGCTCAGTCGCAATCTTTACAGCATCAGGGTCTTGATCGAAAGCATATAGCATTCCACTACCCAAGTGTTTTGCAATCTCTTTCGAGTGCCCTGCACCGCCTGCTGTACCATCAACATAAACACCGTTTGGCTTTATGTCCAGTGCCTGCAAGCACTCATTCAACATCACGGACTTATGAGAAAATTCCATTAGAAATCAAGCTCCTCCATGGCCGCTACCAAAGACTCGTCTGAGAACATTTCTGTGCGCTCTTCCCAAGCCTCAGCGTTCCATATTTCCGCATGCTTGCCAACTCCTATGACCACTACCTCTTTTTGTAGCGATGCATGCTTGCGCAAATTCATCGGCACTAAAATTCTTCCCTGTTTGTCCGGATTTGCCGGTGACGCCCCCGCATATAGCAGCCTTTGCATATCCCTACTTTTTACCACACTTTTTTTCGAGAGTAGTTCTGATATCCGCTCCCACTCTGTTTGTGGAAAAGCCACAAGGCAATCATCCAGCCATCTTGTCACGATAAAGTCGCCCTTCATCTCTTCACGAAATTTAGCAGGGAAGTTTAATCGGCCTTTGTCGTCCAAAGTACACCGATGCTCACCAATGAACATTAACCTCCCCACCTTTCCTTTTTTTACATTGTGTTTAAAATTACCTACTTTTACCCACTTTTACCCACGTTTCGTATATTATAACAACAAAACACATAAAAATCAAGTGGTTTTCATAGTTTTTTGTTTTATTTTTTATCATTTTATCGTTATTTTTGTATTTTTAATATCACTGTAACAATTTCGTGGGTAATATACGGTATTTTTTACTCAAAAATCACTTTTAGAGAACTTAACAAAGCCAAAACACACAAAGATAAATGTGCATTTTGGCTTCGTTTTCATATCAAGTTTTAACTTTTTTCTGCTTTTTTACCATTTTTTCATATTTCTGCCACTTTTCTGTAACTTGCTTTTCTACATTGACACGATATACAATGTATACATAGCAATGTTTAAATATCTTGATTATATATCATCTCCATGGAGGTATCGTCATGGCCATAATGCGTAAATTTTCTGTTGTGATTGCTGTTTTTCTTTTTATCGTTATCTTAGCAGGGTGTGGCTCCGATGCTACCGATAGCATCTCTCAAGCCGCCACTTATGACATGGCCCCTGAAGCCGCTGTCATGACCGAAGAAGATGACTATTCCAACTATTCAGCCGGCGAATCAGGAGGCTCTGCTTTAAACACCCCTACCGACGGCAGACAAATCACGTTTAGCTCGCACGTGTATATGGAAACTTCCGAATTTGAGCAGTCTCAAGAAACTCTTACCGAGCTTTTGCAAAAACACAGCGCGTATATTGATTACACTGACATTTACAGCGATGTACGCGACTCACGAAGCGCATATTATAGCATCAAGGTACCTGCCGGCTCGTATTCTGATTTTTTAGCCGATTTAAACGATGTCGGCCAAATTTTGAATCTTAGCGAGCAAAGCGAAGACCTCACATCGCAGGTTATTGATGTGGAAGCAAGGCTTGAAAGTTTAAACAGGCAAGAGGCACGATTATTAGCGCTACTGGACGAGACCGGCGAGCTTTCCGATTTAATACTTATCCAAGACCAACTGGCCCAAGTGCAGTACGAAATAGAGTCTTATCTTGGCCAACAACGTGCTTTACAAGGCCTTATATCTTATTCCACTATATCAATAGATATCACCGAGGTAAAACAGCTTAGCGAAGTGCCCGAAGAAGACACTTACCTATCACGTTTAGTTACCACCTTCCAAGACAGCCTTTATTTCACCGTCGAGTTTTTCCAAGATCTCAGCCTTATGCTTATTTGGATGATGCCTGTTTGGATTCTTTTGATAGTCGTGCTTATTATTGTGATTATCATCGTGCGCATCAATCGCAAAAAGCGCAAGAACAGACCCACTCCCCCACCACCGACTTTCTATCAACAAAACAATCATCAGACTCCATTCTACCAGTCACCGCCCGCTTCTTATCCTGCTCCCACACCGGTTTACACCGAAAACCTTTCCTCGGACGCCACCGATGACTCCACACCAGGCACCGATGAAGAATCCGAAAAAGTCGATGAAACATCGGAAGACAGCGCCACTAACTAGTATCAAATTTATGATATAACCGCAAGTTTACACACAATAAAACACCCTCTGAATGAAAGATACCAAGATATCTATCATCAGAGGGTGTAATTTTATATCTTACTATAAAGCTATAAAGCCTATAAGGCGCAACAAATAAAGGTTCCGCTATCTACGTCAAAATATTTATCCGTTTGCTTTTTCTTTTTGCCGCACCGTGCTGCGTATATTTTTCACTTCCGAATAACTTTTCATCAGCTGTTCTTCTGTTTGACGCAGCATATTTTCGCAATAATTCGTCACACTGGTACGCATTTCTTTGGCATTTTGCTGAGCACTTTGCATGATTTCTGTTGCTCGTTGCTGGCTTTGTTTCACCACAGCCTGCTCGCTGACAATAACACGCGCACGCTCTTCGGCTTTTTTCACAATACCATCTGCTTCAGCACGAGCTCCCTCTACAATATCTGCTCTATCCTTGACAATAGCCTTTGCTTGGCGTATCTCTGTGGGCAAATTAAGGCGGATATCATCGATAATATCCCGCAACTTATCCACATCCACCATACGCTTTCCGGTAAGCGGAACAGTAAACGCATCTTCTAAATTTTCGTCCATCAAATCCAATAAGTCATCAATATTCATAATTACGTCTCCTTGCTTGGCTTCAGTCGTTGCCAAATTTCTTCTTCAAGTTCTTTTGGTACAAAATTCGATATTTCACGTCCATACATCGCCACTTCTCTTACCACACTGGAAGAAAGATACATGTACTGCATGTCGGTGTTGATAAACAATGTTTCCATTTCCGGGTTCAGCTTGTTATTAATAAGCGCCATTTGAAACTCATACTCAAAATCCGTCACGGCACGAAGACCCTTCACAAGGCACCTCGCACCTTTTATCTTTGCGTATTCTGCCACCAAGCCGTCATATTGATCCACCTTGACGTTCGGTAGATTTTTTGTCACTTTTTCCAGCATTTTCACACGTTCATCCGCTGTAAATGCATAATTTTTTTGCGAATTTTTCAGCACCACCACAATTACTTCATCGAATAAAGCCGCACTGCGCTGAACGATATTCAAATGTCCTAATGTCACCGGGTCGTAACTTCCCGGACACAGTGCCACACGTTTTTCTAGCTTTTCCATTTATCCCTCATCTTTATCAATAATATATCGGCTAACCTTGACTGTACCGTATTTATATTGCTTTTTAAGATGCAAATCACCTATTGCGCTTGGAAACTCCAGTTTTGCATCACTTTCACATATCACTTCGGCTCTTTTAGCGCACACAAGCGCCACTTCTAAAAGCTTATCAGGTAAAAAACCACTATCATATGGTGGGTCTAGCAAAACAAGGTCATACCGCTCACTTGTCGTGGCCAAAAACCTAAGCGCATCGGCTTTCACTACTTGTGCCGAGCCCGAAAACCCTGTATGCTCTATGTTTTTGCGCAGTACCTCCTGTGCTTTAGCATCATTTTCCACAAATGTGCAATGCACCGCACCACGGCTGAGTGCCTCTAGGCCAAGTTGCCCGCTGCCCGCAAACAAATCCAACACACGTGCACCCGGCACCCAAAACTGCACCGCACTAAACACGCCTTCTTTTACCCGTTCCAGTGTAGGGCGAGTATGCTCTCCTTTTAATGTTGCCAGCTGCTTGCCACGCGCCGAGCCCGCTATAATGCGCACCGCTTCACCCCTTTGGCACTACTGTTTCTATTTTATTTCTGTTTTCATTATGCGTCCGCTTTTCTTTTTTGTCAAGAAAACAACGACATTTTCCTTTTATATATTTTGCTTTTTTTATGTTTTTTCTTGACATTTAACTCTGTGTGAGATATAATATCGATGTTGTGTAAAGCAAATTACTTTACAGAATTTCAAAAAATCTGAAAAGAGAGGTACTTTCATGATAAAAAACCTTGACCTTTCTTATTTGATTGATTTTTACGGCGATGTGCTAACCGAAAAACAACTTGATATTATTACACAATATTACAACGATGATTTATCTTTATCTGAAATAGCTGAAAACTTCGGCATAACGCGTCAAGGCGTTCGCGATTCTATAAAGCGCGGCGAGACAATTTTACTTGACCTTGAAGAAAAAATCGGCTTTGCTTCATACAGTCAGCGTGTTCAAGAAAACCTTGCAAAACTCGAGACACTAGCCAAGGACATCGAACAACGAAACAATTTCGGTTTTAATAAAGATGATGAAATCGCAAAAAGCACCACCGATATGATCGACATCATTCAGTCTTTCTCTGACTGATTTTACCATAATTCACTACACTTAAGGAGGCAGACATCGTGGCATTTGAATCTTTGAGCGATAAACTGAACCAAGTGTTCAAAAAACTTCGCGGCAAAGGCAAGCTATCTGAAGCCGATATCAAAACCGCCATGCGTGAAGTTCGCATTGCTCTTTTGGAAGCGGACGTCAACATCAAAGTTGCCAAAGAATTTATAAAGCGTGTCTCAGAGCGCTCTGTGGGCTCGGAAGTTATGGACAGCCTTACTCCGGCTCAGCAGGTTATCAAGATCGTAAACGAAGAGCTTACTGCTCTAATGGGTGGAGAGAACGAATATATCCACATCAAATCCACCCCACCCACTGTTTTAATGATGTGTGGCCTTCAAGGTAGTGGTAAAACCACACACACAGCCAAACTGGCAAAATTTTTCATAAGGCAAGGTCACAGACCTCTGCTGGTAGCCTGTGACATATACAGGCCCGCCGCTATCGACCAGCTTCATGTGGTCGGCAAACAAGCAGGTGCTCCTGTATATACCATGCCCGGTGAAAAACCCGAGAATATAGCCAAACATGCACTATCCTACGCAAAAGACCACGGCAATGACATTGTTATTGTAGATACCGCCGGTCGGTTGCATGTGGACGAAGAGCTTATGGGCGAGCTTCGTCGCATCAAAGAAAGTGTATCTGTGGACGAAACCTTACTGGTTATTGACGCTATGGTAGGCCAAGATGCTGTTAATGTGGCCAAGGCTTTCTCCGATGACATAGGCTTGAATGGTGTTATTTTAACAAAACTTGATGGTGACACCCGTGGTGGCGCTGCTTTATCTGTAAGAGAAGTCACCGGCCAGCCCATAAAGTTTGTGGGTGTAGGCGAAAAAATCGACGATCTCGAAGCTTTCCATCCAGAGCGCATGGCCGGTCGTATCTTAGGCATGGGCGACGTACTTAGCTTGATTGAAAAAGCACAAAGTGCCACCGACATGAAAGAAGCCGAGCGCACTGCTCAGCGCATGCTGGAAAACAAATTCGATATGAACGACTTGCTTAGTCAGCTGGACCAAATGAAAAAAATGGGCGGTGTTGGCGCTATGATGGCCATGATGCCCGGTGGTGGCGGTGCCGATGTCGACGAGCATATGTTTGTGCGTATCGAGGCCATAATCCATAGCATGACAAAAGCTGAACGTGAAAAACCCAAACTCATCGATCCAAAACGCAAGCGTCGCATTGCCGCCGGTAGCGGCACCAAAGTAGAAGACGTCAATCGTCTTTTGAAAATGTATGAACAAACTTCTAAAATGATGAAACAGTTCAAGCGCAACCCCAAAAAGATGATGCGTATGGCTCGAGGTATGGGCATGGGCGGATTTTAATCTATTTTACAAACGATAATTTCGGAAAACCCGTTATTATATAAACCAACCAATGAAAGGGCACACAAATATTCCCTTTCTTCAAAAAAACTCGGAGGTATGACAAATGGCAGTAAAAATCAGATTGCGTCGTATGGGCGCTAAAAAGGCTCCTTTCTATCGCATCGTAGTGGCAGACTCACGCTTTCCTCGTGATGGACGTTTCATCGAAGAATTGGGTTACTATGATCCCACTAAAAATCCTTCTGTAATTGAAGTTGATGCAGAAAAAGCAAAAAAATGGATTTCCAATGGTGCTCAGCCCACAGATACCGTGCGTGCTTTGCTAAAGAAAAAATCAGTTCTTTAAGAAAAATTTTGCTCATATCGGCACGCTCGTCCCTTTCCCTGGACGAGCTCCCTGAAAGGAGAAGCAACAATGCAAGATGTGCTGATTGCAATGGCAAAAGGGCTGGTAAGTGACCCTGATGCCGTGCAGGTAACTGTGGATGAATCAAACCCCAGAGAAGTAGTATTCCATCTGATTGTGGCAGAAGATGATAAGGGTAGAGTAATTGGTCAAAAAGGTAGCAAAGCACGCGCTATTCGCACCGTGATGAGCGCTGTAGCTGCTAAAGAAGGTAAACGCTCTCGCGTCGAAATCGACTGAGACTTGCTTTAATTTTTGCAAAATCATTACTTAACCAAAAACATCAAGCGAATACAATGCACTTATTTTTAAGAAATGTTAAATAACCACTTAGCGTATATTTTGTGTATTTTTTACAGACATTTTTATATTACGCAAAAAAAGTGCTTTACTTGCAAGCTGAGACGACAACCCAAAGGATACAAGGGTTGTCGCTTTTTTATTACAGCATGTGTTGAATTTTTCTTTTTGCTGTGATATAGTTTTAACCCACAGCAATATTACATAATAAAGGACTATTCATCAATGAAAGATTATTTAGAAGTAGGCGAATTTACTACCACACATGGTATCAACGGAGAGCTTAGGTTATACCCTTGGTGTGACGACATTGATTTTATACTAGGGTTCAAAACACTGTACTTAGATAAAAACGGAACAAAGCCGTTACCCATTGTTTCTTTGCGTCCTCATAAAAACTTATGCATTGCAAAGCTTGAGAATGTACACGATATAGAAAACGCCCGTGTGTACATTGGAAAAACAGTGTATATTGCACGTAAAGACGCAAAACTGGCACCCAACACTTACTTCGTACAAGATTTGCTGGGTGCTAGCATTCAAGACGCTGATAGCGGCGTAACGTATGGCAACATCACCGCCATAACTCATCCCGGAAGGCACGATGTATACGAAATCGCTATGCCCTGTGGCGAGACAGTGCTTTTTCCTGCCACACAGCCTTTTCTTGTTGAAACCCGAATAGAAGACAGCCTAGTTCTTGTGCGCCCCATCCCGGGTATGTTTGATCCGGAACCAAAAAAACCAAAACCGGCTCGCAAGAAAAAACGTGCTACCGAAGGAGACAAATCTTAATGCGTATCGACATCCTTACGTTGTTTCCCGAAACATGCGACACTATGATGAACGAAAGTATCATCGGTCGTGCAAGACGCTTGGAAAAATTCGAGCTATACTGCCACAATATTCGTGATTATACTCTAAGTAAGCAAGGTCGAGTAGACGATTACCCTTACGGCGGTGGCCATGGAATGGTCATGCAAGCTGATCCCATCGCCAGATGCCTTGATACAGTCTTAGCGCAGTATACAGACGCAAACCTTCCAAGGCCCTTGATTTTTTTCATGAGCCCTGCCGGCGAGCAATATACCCAAAAAACAGCAAACAAGCTGGCCGAATTATCCGGCATAGTTCTTGTGTGTGGCCATTATGAAGGCATCGACCAGCGCGTTATCGACGAATATGCCGACGGTGAAATCAGCTTGGGCGACTTTGTTTTGTCCGGAGGCGAGATTGCCGCGCTTGCCGTAGCCGATAGTGTACTCCGATTACAGCCCGGCGTCTTAAAGGATCCTGAAGGCTATATGGGTGACAGCTTCTACGAAGGCACATTGGAATACCCTCAGTACACCCGCCCCGAACTGTGGAAAAACCGCTCTGTACCGCCGGTTTTGCTGTCCGGGCACGCAGCAAACATCCATGCCTGGCGCTGTGGTCAAAGCATAAAACGCACCAGAGAGCGTCGATTTGATTTATACCTAAATTTACCGCCTGAAATTGCCAGCCCTCCTGCTGTTTTCCCCAAAAAAAAGAAGAAAAAGTAATAAATCTACCCTTCGTTTTGTGTATTTTTGTTTGGAATGGCCATGTTTTATTAACTTTCCTTGTGTAGTTTTCACAATCATTCCCTACCTACTCCCACTCTTTCTGTAGGAGTATTCAAACTTCCCACATTTTGTTGACCTTTGACATAATTTCACGTAAAATATTAGATACAAGGAATGCTTGTTTAATGAATTGTCAATTGGATTGTATTGTTACATTTGAAAATCCCGAAGCAAAAGTAAAGTAATAGATTCGCAGTATTATTGTTCTATAGTTTTAGTTCAGCGGGCAAGGTTGTAAATATAAATGCGGTACACTCCTTGTATTTTCTAAGTGTTATTTACTCTGTATTTAACAGCCAATTGATCTATTCAACAATCAACTATGCGAGATTTTTCTTGCAAGGGAAAAAGGAGATACCAACATGTATGTTAAAGAAGTGACCGTTGAAAATCAAGTGGGGTTACATGCTCGTCCCGCTACTTTTTTCATCCAAAAAGCAAATGAGTTCAAGTCTTCTATTTGGGTTGAAAAAGAAGAGCGCCGTGTAAATGCAAAAAGTTTGCTAGGCGTGCTTTCTCTGGGCATCGTAGGTGGTACCACCATTCGTGTGATTGCCGATGGCGCCGATGAACAGGACGCTGTGGATGGCTTAGTACGTCTTGTGAGTTCCGGATTTTCTGAATAACAAAATCATTTAGCTATTATGTTATCTTTATGCGTCACCGGCTGCGGTGGCGCATTTTGACTATGATGGTTTTGTTATGACATCAAACTAGCAAGGAGTTTCTTGTGACCAAGGCCGAATTATATGAAAAAGCAAAATCATTACCCGCTTTACCTGGCGTGTATATTATCCGTGACAAAAACGATAATATTATATATATAGGTAAGGCCAAACGTCTTCGCACTCGTGTCTCGCAATATTTCAGAGACGGCTCACCTCTTGATGACAAAACACATCGAATGGTAAGTGTAGCTTATGGATTCGATATCATTGTCACTTCAAGCGAGTTTGAAGCTTTAGTGTTGGAATGTAGCCAAATCAAAGCTCATCGTCCAAAGTATAATATTCTTTTAAAGGACGATAAAGGCTATCGATATATCAAGCTGACAAAGGACGAATGGCCGCGTATTTCGGCCGAAAAGCAAAAAACAGATGATGGTGCCACATACATTGGCCCTTATATGAGTGGATACGCTGTCAACCAAATGGTTCAGTCTGTCCTTGATTCATTTTTACTTCCTCGTTGCACACGAAATTTCCCTCGTGATTTTGGCAAGCAACGCCCTTGTCTATATTCTCATATAGGCAAATGCAAGGCATGGTGTACAGGCAAAATCCCTTTGTCTGTTTACTCTCAAACCATACAAAATTCCATGGCTCTTATTCGCCAAAATGACACCGAATTGCTCAAGCTGCTAACCCAGCAAATGTCACAAGCCTCAGAACAAATGGACTACGAACGCGCCGCTGTTTTACGGGATCAAATAGCTGCTATCCGTAAAATTGGCGAAAAGCAAGTTATTATCAAAAGTGGCGATCAAGACATCGACATTATTGCTTTTGCAAAAAGCCACGCCGCAGCTTGTGCTTCAATTTTACGCTTCCGAGGCGGAGTACTTTGTGATAAAAGAGAGTTTATATTTCACGACACAAACTCTATTGATGCACTGTGCGAAGAATTTATTCCAAGATATTACCTTGAAGATGACTCAGATATTCCACGTGTTATCGCCACAGATGTTCCACTGCCTGACAAAGAGCTGCTTATGCAATTGTTGAGCGAAAAAAGCGGCGTGTCTGTGCGAATATACACACCCAAACGTGGCGATGTTCGCAAGCTGGTTGAAACCACTTACATCAACGCCGTGGAAAGACTTGCCCGAGAAGGCGGTCGCACTCGTAAAGAAGAAAAAGTTTTAGACGAGCTTGCCGGGTTGCTCTGTCTTTCAGGACCTCCACTGGTTATTGAAAGTTACGACATCTCCAACTGGGGTGATGGCAGCAGTGTATGTGGAATGGTAGTTTTCCAAAACGGCAAGCCTCACAAAGCCGGGTATCGTCGTTTTCAGATGAAAACCGTTAGCGGAACAGATGATTATGCCAGTATATCCGAGGCTTTACTTCGCAGAGCGGCCGAGTTTGATAGCGGCGCAAGTGGCCAGTTCGGAGTTAAGCCTGATTTGATTCTACTTGATGGTGGTCGCGGCCAAGTATCTGCCGGAGCACATGTCTTGCAAAACACCGGGCTTTCTGATGTTCCTTTGTTTGGTATGGTCAAGGACAATAAACATCGTACCAGAGGCATAATCGCTAAAAATGGTAGTGAAATCACACTGTCAATGCATCGTGGCCCATTCACCTTTATTACAGGTATCCAAGACGAAACACATCGTTTTGCCATCAGCTATCAGCGCAAAAAAGCAAAAGGAAAAGCATTTGCCAGCACGCTAACCACCATTTCCGGTGTAGGGCCCGCCACGGCGAAAGCTTTGATGACCCACTTTAAAACTTTACGTGCCATCTCCTGCGCTTCTATAGACGATTTATCCGCTGCTAAAGGTGTAACTCGCACCGCTGCAAAAGCCGTTTATCAACATTTTCATGATGAAAACATATAGTCAACTGCATTTTCCATAAGTGAAAGGAGTTCTTTATGCGTATTCGTTATATCGGCCGTGATAACCGCACCCGTGTGGTGGTGGCTAACAGTGTCAAGTTTTTATCTGATGGCTTTAAGGCTACAGATAAAAAGGATGAAATGGATGACAGCCTACACGGACCCATGCTAGTGATACACATCAGCCGACATAAAGGTGGCAAACGCCTAACTTTACAAGTGCCTGATAATTTCAACATGGAAGAAGCTAAAGGCCATCTTTTAGAAAAAGGATGGATTGATTTTTCTGCTTGCACTTTAAAAATGGAAAATCTATACTAAATATACTTTTATTACTACAAAAACAATATAATCCTTGAAGCATCTTGTTTTAGGGTTATATTTTTATGCAATCTACACAATTTTACTTGTTTTTCTCCTCAATTTATGATAAAGTATTTTTATATAAAAGCATATTCTATATTCAACTTATATAAACTTGTAATTAACTCAGTTGTCGTAAAGTTGCGAAGCAGGGTATTGTAGCTGTCCCACAAAGATACAATCAATCAAAAAATCAAAGGTTATTCATATCACTCATGAATTGCATTCACTCCGGAAAGGAAACTATTCATGTCAGAATGTTATACACACATCCACACTGCTATGCAAGCTTTAATGCGCAGTGGATATACCGTAGCCAGTACTCCTGCTTTTATGGCCGGAGCGTGTGGTGCCAATCCATTTTACATGTACCGCATCTTAAAGCGTAAACGTAACCACGACCTAGCCTCTGTTGCCAATAGAATACGTAGCGAAAACACCGGTAAATTCTTACGCACGTTAATATCTTATGCTTCCACACCCACGCAACAAAGCTATGCTCTTGGTTTTATTTCACACTACACCACCGAGTGCACTCTTTCACCTTACATTGCAGCCATGTGTGAAGAAGGTGGACCGTATAATGAAGAACATGGAGCTTTTATACTAGCAAATTCCATTGATTCCACATTATATTATGAAAATTTCAAAACCTATACTGTTCCTTTGCACGCTTCCACTCCTGTGCTTATCACGGATGAGCTTGCAAGTGTGTGTGTGTTATTGCGCAATAGCATTGCCAAAGTCTATGGTGTTTATATCCCCATTTTAGCTTTAGCCGATGCATTCCACGACAATGTCACTGTGCGCAACATGATGTTCAGCAAGCCAAAAATTAAAAGCATTTATCTTAAGTTGTCCGAGCCTAAAAAAATGCCAGATGGTGTAGGTCCGCTTTCATGCCGTACACAGCCGGCACCTTCTTTACGACACCTGCCAGACACATGGACAAACCCTTTCTCAGGCGAAACAATGAACCTCACTCTTTCTGAAGTGGTTGCGCTGGCACAGCAAACGGCTGCTGTTTGCATTTCAGCCGCCATGGGCAACTGGCTTGGGACATTAGAAGATGGCAAGCTATCCACCATTTTAGGTAACAACGACTATTCCACAGGTATGCCTTGTAAAGAAAATTAGGTGATACATCACCTTAATTAATGTTTGAAAACGGGGGAAATCTTATGACAAATATTTGGCACGATATCCATCCTTCTCGCATCGATCCCGATGATTTCATCGCCGTGATCGAGATTGGCAAAGGCTCGAAGAATAAATATGAACTTGATAAATCAACCGGTCATATTATACTGGACAGAATTTTGTACACTTCCACCCACTACCCTGCTAACTACGGCTTTATTCCTCGCACTTTTGCCGACGACGGTGATCCATTGGATGTTTTGGTTCTATGTAGTCAATCGTTATACCCTTTAAGCTTGGTTCGGTGCTATCCCATTGGCATGATAACTATGATGGACCAAGGTCGCCGAGACGAAAAAATCATTGCTGTTCCTTTTGAAGATCCTACATATAATGAATATAAAGATATCGATCAATTGCCAAGCCATGTAATAACAGAAATGCAACATTTTTTCACTGTGTATAAAAACCTTGAAAACAAAGAAACTATAGTGGACGAGCGAAGTGGACCCAGTGTGGCAAAAGAAACTATCACATCTGCTTTAGAGTCTTACATTGAAAAATTTTGTCGTTAACACAACAGCATTTTAACTTTTTATACATAACAAAACCCTCACTAGTTACTTATGTGAGGGTTTTGTTTTTATTCATAAACAGACATTCCATTTAATATGCATACCACACGCATTGGTTTTTGCCTTAGCAAAGTACGCGCGGCACAAAGAACTGCTCCTGCCGACATTCCGGCCGGAATGGCATCACTTACCAGCACCTGACGCATAGCCGCAGCAGCATCCCCGCCCGTAACACTAATAACTTCATCCACCACATATGGATTATAGTTTTCTGGCACAAAGCCCGGCCCTATACCCGAAATACTATGCTTTGTAGAAAAGCCTCCTGTCAAAGTTTGACTTTCGAAAGGCTGTACTGCCACGGTCCATACGTTGCCGGCCCAACCTTTCAGGTACTCTCCCACTCCGGTGATTGTGCCTCCGCTACCTACACCGGCCACCACTGCGTCAATCTCTCCACCCACAGCTTTAAAAATCTCAGGACCTGTAACTCTGCGATGATACTCTGCATTATCATCATTTGAAAAATAGTTGATAAAGTATCCGCCTACTTCTTCGGTAATTTGCTGCGCTTTTTGTATTGTTCCACTTCGTCCATATACATAATTCGTCAGCGTTACTTTCGCACCTAAATCTTGCAAATATCTTTGTCTGTCAGGCATCACAGTTCCCGGCATCACAAGATACACCGGGTGCCCACTGTGTACTGCCGCAATGGTAAGAGCCACCGCAAACGTGCCACCTGATGCCTCTACCACTGGTTGTCCGGCTCGCAGCTTTCCTTTTTCTCGTGCCAAAGCCAACATCCCTTCAGCCAATGCATCTTTAGCACTCAGTGTTGCTCCACCATAATTGAGATAAGCAAGCAATTCTCCCGCCAGCTTATTGCGCGCCATATATCCTTTGAGCGAAACAAGCGGCCTTTCATATAACGTATTATATACATTATTATATATCACACCCACCAATCTCCTTTGCACAAAACCTCATCTTTTTGTTAAGAATATCATTGTTGTTCACATTCGTCAATGCAAAAGAGCTGCTTACAGCGCAAAAACACCGTATCTCTTCTTACTTTATAATAAATAATTTTTGCTTTTTTCAAAAAAGTATTGCCTATTTTTAAAAAAAATGACATACTTAGTATATATCTGTAATAAATCAGGAGGAACCACCATGCAAAAAGAAGATGCATCTTTCGATGCTTTATCAAAATTTGAAATTCACCGTATATGGAAAGATAGAAAGCGCTATTTTGGTTTACCGATTTCCTTCACAAAATACAGCATTTCAAAAGATCGGATTTTCGTGGAAAAAGGCCTTTTGAACACCACCTCAGAAGAAACTTTACTTTATCGTGTACGAGATATTAGCACTTCTATCTCATTATGGCAACGTATTTTTCGTGTTGGCAGCATCACTCTAAACACTTCTGATGAGTCCACACCTCAGATTATATTAAAAAACATCAAGCGTGCCAGTCAGGTAAAAGAACTTCTTCACCAGCAAGTAGAAAAAATGAAAGTAGAGCGTCGCATGTATGTAGGCGAGCTTTTAGACGGCGGAAATGCTTTGGATGGAGATGAATCTTTCCTCGATAACTCTCTTAACTAAATCTACTCTTTGTTATTTTAATGTATAACGCTTTAAAAAACCTCTTACAACAGTCTTCTTCCGTTCGTAAGAGGTTTTTTTATTTATTATATGTTTACAATAATATCACGCCTGCTTGCTCACAAATGCGGATTGTCTCTTCGTCCCAGATAGAGCACTGCACTTCACCTATGTGTGCTTTACTCATCAATAGCATGCACAAGCGGCTTTGTCCTATTCCTCCGCCAATGGTCAGCGGAAGTTTATCTTCTAAAAGCAATTTATGAAAAGGTAGGGTTTTGCGCTCTTCGCAACTTGCTTTCACAAGTTGCTCGCTTAGGCTCTGTGCATCTACCCTGATACCCATTGAAGACACCTCAAACGAACGCTCCAACAGCGGATTCCAAAACAAAATATCCCCATTTAGTTTCCAGTCGTCGTAGTCCGGCGCACGACCATCATGTTTTTTACCACTTTTTAAAACGTCCCCTATTTGCATTAAAAACACAGAAGAGTGCTCTTTGCAAATGGCATCTTCTCTCTCTTTAGACGTTAGGTTTGGGTATTTATCTTCCAATTCCTGTGTAGTGATAAACAGCACTTCCCTTTTCAGACCGATATCCTGTATATCATATTCTTTTTTCAGCTCATCATATGTATCACAAATAGCTCCTACAATATCATTCACTGTTTCTTTTAAATATTCAGCATCACGACGGCCTTCCGGAAGAACTTTTTCCCAGTCCCACTGATCCACATAAATTGAATGCAAATTGCTCAATTCTTCGTCGCGTCTAATCGCATTCATGTTTGTATATATGCCATTTCCCGGAAAAAAGTTATATTTATACAATGCAATACGTTTCCATTTTGCAAGACTGTGAACCACTTCACCCTTTGTTCCTGTATCCTTAATAGAAAAAGACACAGGCCTTTCCACACCATTCAAGTTATCATTAAGGCCACTATCGGGATCCACAAAAAGTGGCGCAGATACCCTCTTTAAGTTCAGTGACTTCGATAGCTTATCTTCAAACATACGATTCATTTTCCCTATAGCTGTTTGTGTATCATACAAGCTAAGAGACGCCTTATACCCTTTTGGAATGATAGTTTTACTCATTTTTTGCTCCTTATTACTATGTATTCATCATTAGCATTACATGTATATTATACATGAATTGTCAACTAATTCTACATAATTACAATTGTTACTAAAAAGTTAACATTTTATTGATGCATGTTGAACAAAAATAGACAAATCTCGTATTTAATTATTGACATATATATAAACATCCACTATGATTAGTTTATCGCAAAACAATCAAAGACAAAATTGCTAGTTTTTCTTATCATTTTTATTTTGATTTGATTTATTTTTTTGTCAAAATATATGCTTTAGGTTTTATAACATTCATTTAGAAATTTTAAACGGAAGTGTTTTCATTTTCATAGTGTAATCACTTTCATTTAGAATAAATATTTTTGGTTAGGAGTTGTGTTTATGGAAGTTGGGTTAGGATTAGCTATTATTATGTCCCTTCTCGTTGGTGCTTTGATGGTACTGAACCTGGCAGGTTTTCATGGGTTATTCAATCCTTTGATGCTAGG